>NZ_CDSC02000115.1 GCF_001298715.1 Bathymodiolus azoricus thioautotrophic gill symbiont | reverse complement strand
TTGTTGGCGCGAATGCTTTTGCGCATGAGTCGGGTATACATCAAGATGGTGTATTAAAGAATCGTGAAACTTATGAAATTATGCGCGCTGAAGATGTAGGCTGGGCCGCCAATCGTATGGTTTTAGGTAAGCACTCAGGGCGTAATGCGTTTAAAAGTCGGATGACTGAATTAGGTTTTGAATTCCATACTGAGTCAGAATTAAATGATGCGTTTTATCGTTTTAAGCAATTAGCCGATAAAAAGCATGAAATTTTTGATGAAGATTTACAAGCCTTAATTACTGAGGTAAGTGCTGACGCTGAAGATCATTTTAAGTTAATTGCCTTAAAAGTATGTTCAGAAACAGGCGAAACACCTCAAGCATCGGTTACTGTTAATGTGGATAAGAATGAGCTAACAGGGGATGCGACAGGTAGCGGAGCTGTCGATGCAAGCTTGAAAGCTATCGAGTCTATTGTTCAGTCGGGAGCAGTACTGGAGCTTTATTCGGTTAATAACATTACTAATGGCACTGATGCTCAAGGGGATGTCACCATCAGGTTAGCCAAGGGTGGACGTGTTGTTAATGGCTTGGGTGCTGATACCGATATTGTGGTTGCATCTGCAAAAGCTTATATTAGTGCTTTAAATAAGCTAGAGGATAAGGGCGTTAAGAAGCATCCGCAGGTTTAATGTAATTTGGAGTAACTTATTTATGTACCCCCATTTTTATAAGGGTCTGCGGACTGTTACATAATAAGTGCCAATCTTTTATGGATAATACAACGCGATTACAGTATTTAGCGGCTATGGGTATTGATGTTTGGGTACCTCGTTATGTTGATGAAGGTGCTGCAGCGCAAGAGGATAGCTGGGAGGTCTTAAATGCAGAAATGCAAGCTTGCCAGCTATGTGCTCTTAGTCACACGCGGCAACAAGTTGTTATCGGCTCAGGTAATCAGCAGGCGGATTGGTTTTGGGTAACTGAAGCACCTAGTTTGGAGGATGAGCAGCAGGGAGAGCCTTTTGCTGATAATACGAGTGAGTTATTTATTGAAATGCTTCGTGCTATGCAATTAAACAAAGATGAGATATTTATGACTCATATTGTAAAATGCAGGCCAGTTGAAGATCATGATCCAAAAGTAGCTGAATTAAATGCTTGCGCACCGTTCCTGGCGCGACAGATCAGCTTAGTCCAACCTAAGATAATTATTGCTGTAGGGCGTATTGCTGCACACCAATTATTGCAGAGTAAAGCAAGCTTGGGTGAGTTACGTGAAACAAGCTATGAATTCTCAGGTATTCCATTAGTTGTGATGTACCATCCCGCTTATTTGTTACGTAGCCTGACGAAGAAACGTGAGGCATGGCAAGATATGCAGCGGGCTTTAAGTTTTTTTTCCAAACAATAATAACAAAAGTAATAATGATAAAGCGTGTGTTTAATATAGTAAAAGGCCTTGTAACTTATGATGCCGATCGTGAATTTTATGCCAAAGTATTTCCTGATACACTAAATAGAGTGGATCTTATGCGTTTTCGTAAAATGTCCAAGACTGACTTGCCTGAGGTGTTGGAAATAGAGCGTGCTGGATATAATTATCCTTGGGCAGAGGGGGTCTTTCATGACTGCTTAAAGGCGGCTCATTATGATTGCTGGGTGTGTGAAGATGCAGAAAATAAAATGGTTGCTTTTTGCATTGTTTCCACCGCAGTGGGCGAGGCCACTGTGCTTAATTTGTGTATTTCTCCTGATGAGCGCAAGCAAGGGTTAGGGGGGAAATTTATGCGCCATATTATTGAAACTGCACAAGATAGAAAAGCGGAAAGTGTGTTTTTAGAAGTACGCCCATCAAATACAGCGGCTGTCGCTTTGTATGAAAGCCTAGGTTTTAACGAAATTGGTATGCGTCCGGGTTATTATAAAACAGAAAATGGCGAGCGCGAAGATGCGCTGATGATGGCTTATACACTGCTTCCAAGTGAGTAATAAGATTTGGATGCAAATGTGGCAGGGGCTTTTAGTCGCGACTTGTATGACACTTGCGGCTAACAGTCCCTCCCACAGACATTCCTTAATGTTTTGTTTCTGAGCCTTTTATAACAGGATTTTGGGCAAAAATCCTTTCTACATCGGCCTTGTTAAAACTATATTTTGCACTGCAAAATTCACAGTCGGCAACAATCGTATCTTGCTCGACTAATAGCTCATTAACTGCCTCACGACCTAAAGAAAGCAAAGTCGATTCGACTTGCTCGGGTGAGCAATGACATTTAAAACTGACGGCTTCTGGTGCAAATAAACGCACTTGTTCCTCGTGGAATAGGCGATGTAGTATGTCTTCGCAAGAAAGCGTTAATAATTCCTCTTCTGAGATCGTGTTGCTTAAAGCCTCAATACGCGCCCAGTCTTCCTGGTCTTGTTCA
>NZ_CDSC02000003.1 GCF_001298715.1 Bathymodiolus azoricus thioautotrophic gill symbiont | reverse complement strand
CAGTATTCATAATGTGCGTGAGAATTTTCTAAAAGATTTAATCATTTCGTAAATCAATGCAACTTGTAATATTTTATAAAGGAAAAATAGATATCTACCTACATCACTCACATCATCGCTCCGTCTAAATATCTTATCAATATCGTAACTCAATGGTGAGGCAAAATCAACAATAGTTCTTGCATCGTAATTAAAGCCGTTAATCGAAACATAAAACAATATAACAATAAAAACAAAGCTTCCTATTGAGCGAATAGCACTCGTTCCAAAAGCACTTGTACAACATTCGAAAGTTAAAATAAATCTATCTAATAAATTTTTATTTGTTTTATTTTTTCTTAACACTTTTAAGTAAGTTTGGTATTCTTGTGTGTGAAATTCTAAGGCTTTAATTTGATCGTTTTGTTTAAGCGCAACATTTTTAAGGGTTAAAAAGGTTTCTCGATTGTCTGAACTAAACTCTGTATTATTATATTCCATCCTATC
>NZ_CDSC02000093.1 GCF_001298715.1 Bathymodiolus azoricus thioautotrophic gill symbiont | reverse complement strand
TCCACCCCATGCCGTGATCGCACCATCGGCTTTAAGGGCAGCAAAGGCAGATTCATTTGAATAAATCTTGGTATAGCCTTTGTCAGTGGGCGCATCTGAGCTTCCAGAACCTGAAACACCCCACGCCGTGATTGAGCCATCAGCTTGAAGAGCGGCAAAAGCTTTATGATTAGGATAATTTGGCGCATTATAAAATCCACCAAAATCATTATGAGCACTAGAATAATCCACCTTAGCAAAACGCAAAGGATCAACACCCATAACCTGAACTTCTGCTAGAGACAGATAGTTCTTGTCAAGCAACTGAATTCTAACATAGCGACCTTGTTTACCTGGTGTGTTTAATTTAATGGTCTTTTTGGGGTTAGGCGCAACATGAAAGTCTTGTTGATAGGTATGGGTGCTGAAGTCTGCTTTATTAGAAATACTAACTTGGTAGTTGCTTAGTCTATCTACACAGCAATCAGTGCGGTTGTAGATAATGATTTGATTGATGTTTTTCTTGCTACCTAGATCAACCTGCCACCAAGCACCTTGTTCATAGTTGGTATGGGTGGTGCTCTTATTTAAGAAATAGCCATCAGTATTACCATCCACTGCATAGCCAGAAACAGGAATGATAGAGTGGTATAAATATGTGCTGGATTGTGTGGCATGTTTTCCAAAGGCTAAATTAATATCACCGATACCAACAGCAATAACAACAGTTGCAGTGTCCTGACCACGACGATCAACTTCAGGCATAGTATAGGTCATTAAAACTGCAGTCACAGTATAAGTTACTGAATCAGAGGCAGCAATTGGCACTCCAGAGATGGTTCCAGTTTTTGCATCAAAGGATAAGCCATTGGAAATAGCAGGAGAAATTGAGTAATAAGAAGCAGCAACACCTGTATTAGTGATGGTAACAGGTGTAATAGCAGTTCCAGCAGTAGCACTAACATAGTCAGTGCTGATTGTGATGAATGGAGCTAGCGCAATACTAAAAGCATTTAAAGAGACTGAAAAGATGGCAACCGCAAGGAGTTTAGTTAGTTTGTTTAGGGTATTTGTTATGTTTTTCATTTTCAAGAAATAAATAAGGTGAATTCGACTCATAAACGCACCACTCCCAATTGACGAGCATCAATACCCGTCTTTTCAAAAAA
>NZ_CDSC02000046.1 GCF_001298715.1 Bathymodiolus azoricus thioautotrophic gill symbiont | reverse complement strand
TAGGTTTGTGGGTAGTGTTAATGCTTATAAGGTAAATCAAAGAGATTTGAATATTTGGGTTGGAGAAAGTCACGATAGACCACAAGGAAATTATTTAGCAATAAACTTAAGCACTGCAATTAAATTTCAAAATTTTATAAAAGAAGGTGTTAATGCTCATGTAAACGAAACACCCAGTAATGATCCAAAAGCTATCCAGAGTAAACCTTGGCAAAGGCAAATGCAAGAGATAATACAACAAATATATCCACATTTAATGCCTGAAGAAGTCACAGAATTAGTAGATTCAACAAAAAATGTAATGATGCTAGCGGTAACCCTTAATCCTAATTATATTGGTAGATGTGATTGGAGTGATAAAGAAGAATTCGAAAGAATGAGAAGAATGGGAAGCTTCAAAGGAAGTTCACTCTTTTTGGTTGGTATAGCCCATACGCTAACAAACACAAGGCTGACGGAATCCGAAAATCCAAAAGCATACCCTGCTTTTAAATATATGAATGTAGGTCCAAGTATCGCTGTAACACCCAAAAGTGTCATTGATGAACATGGTGCTTATTACGATACTCGTAGAAAACCTACGATACCTGATTTTGGTGTGTGGATTGAGGGCAAGCAAGATTCGAAAAATGGCACTTTTTTAGTTTACGGTTCAGAAGGTATTATGAGAGAGATATTTGGCAATATAATAGAGAAGGTACCACTGAAGTTAACCAACCTATCTGCACCTGTGCCTCTGGCATCACAAAAAAAACGCTGTGTTTTCTTATGAATTTACTAGAACCCTACCACCAAACCTACACCTACGACACAGGCAATAATCTAACCAGCCTATCTCACCAAGCAAACAGTGGTGATTGGCAACAAACCCTCGCCATCCACCCTAATAACAACCGTGGCACTGAAAATAATAGCCAAAATAATTTTGACGCCAACGGCAACCTACTAACCCTTGACAATATTGGTACCTTACATTGGCACTACAACAACACCCTCAACCAACTCAGTAAAGCAGACAAAAGCAACACCACACAA
>NZ_CDSC02000121.1 GCF_001298715.1 Bathymodiolus azoricus thioautotrophic gill symbiont | reverse complement strand
CATTCAGCTCTTTAGATAAGAATTTCACCATGGATCTGTAATCGTCATCACTCATTACAGTATTTTGTGTAATGATTTCTATTTTAGAAACAGAGCTCTCAATCAAACTTATTGCACCTTTAAATTGTTCCAACAGTTCTTGCTCAGAGTAGCTACCTGACTGTATTATGGTGACAGGTGTCTTGTTGAGACTGGTTTTTTTTGCAATATTGTATACAACAGTAGTTCTGTCTTTTTTGTAGGAAAAACCAATACTGCCTGAGGAGCGTACATCGTAAAATACAAAATCTTTGGTTACCTTATCCGCTCCTGCTACTCCGCCTACTGTTGTGTCTTTATCCTTTTCATAACGATAAGCATATGATCCTCTATTCGGACCTGAAGGACTGTACGCCAATACATTTGCATTGAACCTGCTACTTAAATCACTCACAAGACCTGCGTAACCAGCTGCACCATGCGTGGCATACCAGTCTGCACTGCCACCACCCATTTTTATATTTATTTGTGCCATTGAAGTGCCATCAGGCAGTCGCCTTTCCAACTCTGACAGAGCTGCTAAGGTAGTATCAGACTTGTCTGCTATAACACGAACTTTTAGCCCGCCTTCCAAACCTTCTATCGATCTATTTAGTTGTAGCGAACCATCCTCACCCACAGAAGCAACAAGATGATAATTGTCGTCTGTGTAAGGATCAAGCTGGGTTAATTCACCGTCTTTGTAGCCCCAGACAACTTTTCCTTCGTCAAGATGATAGCGATTGTTAACTCTACTTCTACCGGTTGGTCCTGTTTGTAACTGACCTAATCTAGAACTGACCTTGGTTTCAATGTTCCTTTCTTTCAGACCCATTGCGACATCTTTACTAAAATCAGCGCCTGGATTGCATCCTTTCATAGCGACTGTGTCAATGCTTGATTGAGCGGGTAAAACGCCTCTTAATGTAACAACATAATCAACAATGTTAGTAGCCGTTCTGCGTCCTATAAACCCTTTTTTACCATGTCCAGCAAATAATATTTTAATATTATCTGCTTTTATTTTGTGTAATTTAGGTCCATACACAATCTGATAATCACCATTATTATCCATTTTTATAAGTGTAGAGTTTCCAAAATGTTTGCTTGCTAAGGCTGCCGAACTATTTGCTACGGCTTGATCGTCTTGTAACTGAACAACAACACAATGTGTATCCCTAGGACCGGGAGCAGTATTATACTTATTTGTTACTCTTTTGCGCTTCCATACACTTAACGCATATTGAGATTTTGTAATATCACTAACAATCTCTGATGCCTTTTTCACACATTCCTCAGCCCAAGCTTTGCGAGCTGTATTTTTATCAAGGTTAATCTCATCTTTACTTAGTAATCCTTCAAATTCACCTTTAACACCTTTAATGTGTCTGAGTTGTTCTACAAGGCTCAAGCCAGCAATGTCTTTTAACATATCTACGCTTGCATCAATATCCAGCTCACCCTTGTTAAGTTTATCTTCTAAATGATAGGCAAGAGCATTCTCTGCACACTTGCGTGCAATTGCACTTAACTTATTAAACTGTGTTTGGTATTTGATATTTCGGACTTGCAAATGCCTATCTAAATCGTTAGCCATTCTTTCAAAATTTTTCGTCTTCAGAATCCCTGGCTCTAACACCTTAGTCATTTGAAAACCTGCTTCTAATCTTCTTAAAAAATCATAATTATTACTACCCTTACCCTC
>NZ_CDSC02000038.1 GCF_001298715.1 Bathymodiolus azoricus thioautotrophic gill symbiont | reverse complement strand
TTTCTATTGGCGGTGTATCGTCCCTCTCAAAATCCTTGAAAGCATCATGCAATTCACCTGATGCATAAAATGCGTCTGCTAAATTGGGTTTAATAGGTTTAATGATTAAATTATCACCGTCTTTAGTGATGTCTACTTCACTCACATCAAAACGCATAGCTTTTGGTAAACGAACAGCTTGAGAATTTCCTGATTTAAATACTTTTGCTAGCATAATAACCCCTAAAAAATATATACAATTAAGTATATACTATTTTAACTGAAAAGGTATTAATAGTAAATTTATGATTGACAATGAATCAAAGTACCAATGGCCTCACCTGCGTGCAAACCTGTAAGTACATCGTTAGTTTTGCCTGAGGCGATGACAGTATTGATATTAGTTTTGGCAGCAGTTTTGGCAGCTAGAACTTTGGTGTACATACCGCCAGAGCCTAATGAACCACCTGCCCTACTAGCGACTTGTTCAAGTTTTTCATCATCCACATGAATTTTATTAATCAATGTAGCGTCTGCATTTTGGCGCGGGTCGGCGTCATATACGCCCCCTTGATCGGTCAAAATAACCAGTTGAGAGGCGCCAACCAAATTTGCCACTAATGCCGCCAAGGCATCGTTGTCGCCAAACTTGATTTCATCGGTAGCAACCGTGTCATTTTCATTGACAATTGGCACAGTACCTAAGGCTAATAAAGCATCTAGTGTGGCACTAACATTATTGCTTTGCTTTACATTGGTAAGGTTGTCATGGGTGAGTAAGACTTGTGCAGTATGGATATTTTGCTGAGCAAATAAAGACTCGTAAGTTTGCACTAAACCCATTTGACCAACAGCAGCGGCGGCTTGCAATTGATGGATGTTCTCTGGACGCTCACACCAACCAAGGCGCTTCATACCCTCAGCAATCGCACCGCTAGACACCAAAACCACATCAATATTTTGGCATTTGAGCTCACTAATTTGACTCACCCACGCAGCAATGGCAACTTTGTCTAAGCCTTTGCCATCATTGGTTAGTAGCGCTGAACCTATTTTAATTACCCATCTTTTATTCATTACTCAATTCTTTTGTTAACTCAAACACACCTTCTATTAAGTCCTTACAACCCAAACCGTTTAGCGCCGAGATATGAAACACTTTGCCTTTATACTTAATCGCTTTAACAATTTTAGCCGTGAGTGCTGCACGTTCATCTTCTGGCAACAAATCCATTTTGTTAATCGCCAAAAGTCGGGGTTTGTCTGCCAATTCTTGGTCGTATTTTGCCAATTCATGTTCAATGGTCAAAAAGTTTTTTACCGGGTCAGAACCATCAGCCGGCAATACATCTAATATATGCAATAATGCTTTAGCACGAGATAGGTGCTTTAAAAATTCAAAACCCAAACCCACGCCTTCGCTGGCATCTTCAATCAAGCCAGGAATATCTGCCATGACAATATGCTCATCGTAATACGACACCACGCCCAATGATGGATGAAGCGTGGTAAATGGATAATCTGCCACCTTTGGTCGTGCACTGGAAATCTGCCTGATAAGACTGGATTTACCCGCATTTGGCATACCGAGCAAACCAATATCTGCCATCACACTCATCTCCAACCCGATCTCACGCACCTCGCCGAGTGTACCCGGTGTGGTTTTTCGTGGTGCACGATTGGTACTGGATTTAAAACGCGTATTGCCCAAACCATGGAAACCACCTTTGGCAACTAGCATCATTTGTTCATGCTCAATCATCTCGCCAATTAATTCATCGGTTTCTAAATCATACACCTTGGTACCGAGTGGTATCTCAACGGTTAAATGTTGGGC
Organism: Bathymodiolus azoricus thioautotrophic gill symbiont; assembly: GCF_001298715.1. GTDB lineage: Bacteria > Pseudomonadota > Gammaproteobacteria > PS1 > Pseudothioglobaceae > Thiodubiliella. The sequence goes on along the minus strand of NZ_CDSC02000038.1, from coordinate 2,917 downwards.
TGATTTTCCGCGTTTATTTTGCCCTGACCCAGGTTGTCCATTTTTCGCTCTAAACAAGCGATTAAAACGAAATTCACTGAGCGTGTTTAGCCCTTCTTGTCCACGAAAATACACATGACCACCATCGCCACCATCGCCACCATCAGGTCCGCCATCAGGGATATATTTTTCCCTTCGGAAGCCTAAGCATCCTGCGCCACCTTTGCCAGCTTCAATGCGAATTGATGCAGAATCGACAAACTTCATAAGGCTTTTATGTGATTATTCATAATTGTGCAAATGCCCCTTTAAAAGCACTAAAATATTAATGAACAACATTATACCACCCGTCAATGCATCTAGCCCTATACAACTTTATTGGAATTCTACTGCTACCAGTTATGATGTTGCGTCTATTACTAAAAGGCTTGAAAACGCCTGCTTATCGTCAAAGAATTGGTGAACGATTAGGTTTCATTAAATCTATAACAGGTAGTGTCATTTGGGTGCACTGCGTCTCAATGGGAGAATTTAGAGCAGCAATTGTTTTAATTGATGCCTTGATTAAAGTCTATCCCAGTCACAAAATACTCGTTACTAGTACTACGCCAACAGGATCAAAGGCAGTAAGCGAGCAATATCAAGACAAAGTATTACACACTTACTTTCCATTTGATATCTCCTTTATTGTTAAACGCTATATCAAGAAAGTACAGCCTGATTTATGCCTGTTATTAGAAACTGAAATTTGGCCAAATCTCATTCACACACTGCACAAAAATAACACCCCAACTCTACTAGTCAATGCTAGACTCTCAGAGCGTTCACTGAATAAATACCAAAAATTTACCAATCTAACTATGCACACACTCAACAAATTAAGCGTTATTGCTGCGCAAAATCAAAATTCTGCTGAGCGTTTTATTAAGTTAGGTGTTGATAAGGATAAAGTAATAATTGCAGGTAATATTAAATTTGAACAAAATCCAAGTACAAATAAAAACCACACCAAAGCAATAAAATCTATTATCGGAAAGCGTAAGGTGGTGGTGTTTGCCAGCACGCATAAAGGTGAAGAAGAGAAGATTATTAACGCTTATTTGAACAGGCCTTTAGATGCACTAATGCTTATCATTCCCAGACATCCTGAGCGATTTGATGAAGTTTACAAACTGGCAAAAAAACACAATATTAAAGCAGTTAAACGCTCTAGCAATGCTTCATCCTCAGGCTACGATATGTTGTTAGGTGATTCAATAGGCGAGATGATGTCGTATTTTGAGGTGGCCGATGTGGTGTTTATGGGTGGTAGCCTTGTGGAGACTGGTGGACATAATATGCTGGAGCCAGCAGCACTATCAAAACCAATTTTATTTGGTCCAAATGTCTTTAACTTTACTGAAATATCCACAGATTTACTCACGCAACAAGGCAGCATTCAAGTGCAAAACGCAGATGCGTTGATGCAAGAAATCACACAACTGCTAGAGGATGATAAAAAATCCAACAACCTAGGTAAAAATGCCAATCAATACTTTAAGTCTCAACAGGGTGCGTTAAGTGCCTTAATTAAACAAATTAAGCGGCATATTTAAGCATTAAATGTTGTTTAATAATCTAAGGTTCTTTGATTGGCATCTTATACAGTATAAAATTGATATATTTTTTTTATTTAAAGGGGTTAATTATGTTAATCAAGATAACAAAACAAAGTATGTTGTTTTTGCTAATGCTAGTATTGGCTAGTTGTGTAAAAAATGAAAGAGCGCCCAAATCTCTAGTTGTATTTGGAGATTCCTTGTCCGACCAAGGTAATGTCTTTTTAATTGCCAATCATGTAACCAGTTTAAGAAATATCCATATGTCCACGCCACCATCGTCACATAACGGGCACGTGTTTAGCAATAAATTATTGGCAGTTGAGTATTTGGCCCAACATTACGGTATCAAACTTTCTCCTGCTTGGCATTATAAAAAATCAAGCGCAGACATCAATAAAATTAAAGAGTCCTATAGTAATATTTTTACATCAAGTGCATTAAACAGTGATTTTCAAAAAGAAAAGAAAAACAGTCAGCACTACAAAGAAGTGAGTTTTTTGATTAAAAAAATACTTGACAACATACATTTACCAACCCTAGCAGGCAACAATTATGCAGTCTCCAATGCAACAATTGCCTCTGATTATTCAGGTTTGGTTGATGGATTATTTAACCGTTTGTCTTTACTTTATCAAATTGAAAAATATAAAAAAGACAATAAGAAAGACAATAAGAAGGACATTAAAAATACTTTATTCGTCATTATGATAGGTGGCAATGATATTATAAATATTGCACGCTCTTCTGAGCCAAATAAAAAAGAGAAAATTTCTAATCTCATGCCTATTATGGTTAAAGCTATCCACAAACTACAAGAGTTTGGTGCAAAAAAAATACTTGTTGTTGGTGCGCCAAATGTTGGAGAAGCACCATCATTCTATAATACATCTTTAGAGAAAATAACATCTAAATTATCAGAACAATTTAATCAAGAATTAGGTCAGGATATTACTCAATATTTTTCTAAAAAACAAGTTGCATGGTTGCCAATTAGCAAACAGTTTTCTAAAATTTTGAAAAAATGGCCAGATAAAATTAGGCACAAAGCCTGTGTATCCGATATTGTTAATCATACATTTAATGTGATAAAATTTTTAGAGCATGAAGAGCTTGAAGTAAAATTTGTTAATGGTTGCACACAATCATTACTAAATGATGAGAAATATGCTTTTTATGATATTATTCATGCCAGTGATGCTGTCTATCGAGGGTTAAGTGAATTACTTATACAAAAAACTTCAGACTTTTTGTCTCAATAAGGAAAATTTGCTATTTTTTGTATCCCTAAATCGTACTGGAACTTTTAAGGATCTAACCTTAAAACTTATGATTGTAGT
>NZ_CDSC02000024.1 GCF_001298715.1 Bathymodiolus azoricus thioautotrophic gill symbiont | reverse complement strand
CTATTAATGCGCCAAATTATGCTAATAAGATGGCTTTTGCCGCCATTAAAGCCGATGGCTCAATCATGGCGTGGGGTAACCCACATTTTGGAGGCAAAAAAGCACCCGCTGATAGTGGTTATACCAAAATTTATTCAAATGGATTTGCCTTTGCCGCCCTTAAAGCTGACGGTTCAATTTCGACATGGGGTAGCTTAAAAAATGGAGGTACAGACGCACCCAATGCACCCACTAAAAAAGGTTATACTAAGATTTCCTCAACTGCTAGTGCCTTTGCCGCTCTTAGAGCCGATGGCTCAATCAAGGTATGGGGCAACTCAGATAATGGAGGTACAGACGCACCCGTTGGCGAAGGTTATACCGAGATTTATTCAAATGCATATGCCTTTGCTGCCCTTGCACATGATGGCTCAATCAAGGTGTGGGGTAACCCACATACTGGAGGCGCAAATGCACCCGATGGCAGTTATACCAAGATTTATTCAACTACTGATGCCTTTGCTGCCCTTAGAGCCGATGGTTCAATTACAACGTGGGGTAGTCCAAATAATAAAGGCGAAAACGCACCCGATGGCAGTGGCTATACCGAAATTTCTTCAAATGAATATGCCTTTGCTGCCCTTAAAGCCGATGGTTCAATCGTGGCGTGGGGTGATGTAGACAACACAAATATACCCTCTGGCAGTGGCTATACCAAGATTTATTCAACTACCAATGCCTTTGCCGCCCTTAAAGCCGATGGTTCAATCGTAGCGTGGGGAGATTCATTTGCTGGAGGCGCAGACGCACCCGATGGCAGTGGCTATACCGAAATTTCTTCAAATGAATATGCCTTTGCTGCCCTTGGAGCTGATGGCTCAATTACAACATGGGGTGACATAGATAGTGGAGGCAAAAACGCACCCGACGCACCCATTGGCAAAGGGTATATCAAAATTTATTCTACCCATAGAGCCTTTGCTGCCCTTAAAGCCGATGGCTCAATTGCGTCGTGGGGTGACTTAGATCATCCGTGGAGTGGCTTAAAGAGTAAACACACAAAGGCACCCACTGACAAAGGCTATGCCGAGATTTATTCAAATGCATATGCCTTTACTGCTGTTAAGCCCGATGGATCAATCAGGACATGGGGTGACCCACGTTATGGGGGCGCATACGCCTCTGCCTCTGGTTACAATCTAGCGCTTGGAAAACCTGCCACACAATCCAGCAATTACTATGAGACGGTTCGTTATCATGCCTCAAAAGCAGTTAACGGGGACACCCAAGGTGTTTGGTATACCAATAGCATAACCCACACCAAAAAAGAACAAGGCGCTTGGTGGCAAGTTGATCTAGGCAGTAAGAAAAACATCAATGAAATCATTATCTACAACCGCACTGATTGCTGTGCAGATAGACTAAGCAACTACCAAGTTAGTATTTCTGATAAGGCAGACTTCAGTACCCACACTTATCAACAAGACTTCCATGTTGCGCCTAATCCTAAAAAGACTATTAAATTAGACGCACCAGGCAAACAAGGTCGCTATGTTAGAATCCAGTTGCTTGACAAGAATTATCTGTCTCTAGCAGAAGTTCAGGTTGTAGGCGTTGATCTTTGAATAAAAAGGAATGAATAAAAATATGTCTTGAATTCGCACATTAAGTGCAATTGTTTCTAAGCCATTAATAAGTCAACTACTTTCCCTGAAAATAACTCA
>NZ_CDSC02000061.1 GCF_001298715.1 Bathymodiolus azoricus thioautotrophic gill symbiont | reverse complement strand
CGCTGTGCTGATACTAGCAATATTGATTTAGCACGACGCTTTAGCGTTAGCACTAAAACCATTGCCAAATAGCGAGGGCGAGATTTTGTTAAAGATAAAACCTCAAGACCAAAGACAATGCACTATGCCTTAAGTGAGACTGAGCGTGAGCTGATTTAAGTGGTGCGAACACTCACTTGGTTGGCACTTGGTGATTTAACCGATAGTATTAATGCCTGTATGCCAAACGCTAATAGGGGTCCTGTGGAAGAACTCCTATAAGGCTATTTTTGTGTTTAAGATTGTTAGACCATTACAGTTTCATCTAAAAATTCCAAGTCGAGACTCCTGCATTAACCTAGTGTGATTTAGGGAATACAAAAAAATAGTGCATTTTTATCTAGCTATTTATCGAGTTTTGTTTTTGGTGGAAAATACGCTGTTTTATGAGTTTTATAAATTATATTGGGTTAATTAATGCAGGGGTCTCCGCTTGCATTAGATGATATCTCATCAAATTCCTCTTCTGGAGCGGGGGATCCAGTCCTTGCCCAAGCATCGGTGGTAATACTCGGTGAATCCATCGGTCCACCAGTTGCTTCACCATTTACCTCATCAATAGTAGCGTAAATATTTTCATCATTAGGGTTAATAGAAGTATTTTCATTGAAATGAGTCGTCCTACTTCCATCCGTTTCAGAATAAATATTGTTCTCAACTCTTTGTATTTGATTTTCTGGAAGCAGATGACGATCAAGCATTTCAACTGTATCTATATTGTAAGTGCGCGCAAAAGACGACCTTACTTTTACAAAAGCATGAGTATAAAACGGTAGACCGCCAATAGCCATTAAAGATAATACGGAAATAGGTATCACCCATTCAGCTACCGATGGTTTTGTGTCATCTTTTGGTACAAATGGTTTTGTGTCATCTTTTGATATAACGCACTTCAGCTCTAAATCGAATGGTTCTATAAATAAATTACCTTCTCCTGTAGAAACAGGGGGATTGCCACTAAACTCATATCCTGCTTTGCATTTACAGGTTCCAGTTTTAGTGTCATTTGAATATGAATAAATTGATGATGTGATTTTATATGTTAAATGTTTATTTTTAGCTTCACAATTAACGCCTAACACATTAAAACTACCAACAAATAGCAAACCTAAGGCACTCAATTTTATTATTTTCATTTTTTCCTGATTATAAATACGACGAATTCAACCCATAAGAAAACTCTTACATTAACCTAATATAATTCATAAAACCCATAAAATAGCACATTTTCCACCAAAAACAAAACTCGGTAAATAGCTAGATAAAAATGCGCTATTTTCTGTATTCCCTAAATCACACTGGGCTAATGTAGGAGTTTCATCATTATA
>NZ_CDSC02000331.1 GCF_001298715.1 Bathymodiolus azoricus thioautotrophic gill symbiont | reverse complement strand
GGCTTTATATAAGCTTAAGTATAGCAATTAAAAAAATGTCTAATTTTTACCTAGCATTCTTCTCAAAGTATTATCTTTGTCAATGAAATGATGTTTAATAGCACCGGCAATATGTAGTCCAATAGCAACAATTATCGTCCAACCTGCTATTTCATGGGTTTCACGCATAAACCCAGAAAGTTGCGCATTATGTGGAATGGCTTCTTTAGTGATGGGGTCAAATTGTGCTGCAATAATTTCTAAACCAAATACTGAAACACCATAGCCACCTGCACCAGACATAATAAAGCCTGAAATTGGCATTATAATCATCGCAATTATTAACACCCAATGGATTATTTTTGCTAAATTATGTTCAATCGCCTTATATTCAGTAACAGGTTGCAACCAGCCATTTACAAAGCGCCAATAAACCCTAACCACAATGACTACAAAGATTAAAACACCGATTGACTTGTGAATGGGATAAAACTCAAACGCTTCATTTTCACTCATATAAACACCAACAGTTGCCAATGCAATAATAGTTAAACCCACTACCCAATGCAAAAATATTGTTAAGTTAGATAATTTCTCTTTTGTATCTCTCATGTTTCTCTCCTTATTTTTAATTATCCAGACATGCGGCCCAATGTTAATATTGTGGCAACAAATCCTGTGCAGAAAAATTATACAATAAGTGATAAGATTAGCACGCTATTTTTTAATCAGGGTTAATCCACTGAATACTGTGCCAATAATAACTACCTTTTTGTTCGCTAGGCATAGTGCAATTGTATTTACTACGACGATCAGTTAAAGGCTTTTTAGCAACAATTTTAACGCTTTTATCACTTTGCCAAGTCATGTTCACCCCGCCATTGACAAAACAATTTAGATGGGCTTTTTGATGTTTGCTTAAAGACTTAAAAAAATCTAATTCTAATGTTGGTGGATTTTGTATGACGATTGGATTGATATTCTTGATCTTAATGGGCATTGGCAAAGTATTCACTTTAGTTTTAAAACTTACCATTTTGGCATAATCTCCTGCCATTGGGAAACGAGGGAGATTTTGTCGATTACTCATCTTTGATACAACACCAGAATACTGACCAAAAGCTGTATAGCCTAAATCCTTAACTTGCTTAAATATCTTTAAACTTGCTTCACCATAAGGATAAGCGAAAATTTTATTATGTTGATTTAATTCTTGATTAAAACGGTTTTGCGCTTGGGTAATTTGTGTTTTAATTTGTGTTTTATTCAAATCTAATAAATACGGATGCGTTACAGTGTGATTATAAAATTGCATAAAATCACCTTGCATACTAAGCATTTGTTGCCATGTTATCATTGCTGGATATTTTTTATCCACAGGTTCGGTGGAGACAAAAACACTCATCGGCATTTGATATTTTTTCAATAATGGATAGGCATTTTTTGCAATGGATTGATAAGCATCATCAGCTGTTAACACTACGCATTTGTTTGGTAAGTTATCGTTATCTAGGCGTTCAAGCATGGTGTTGAGTTTCAGTACTTTAAAGTCATTATCTTGCAGATGTTGCAGATGTCGCTCAAACAATGCAGGACTGATGCTGGTAGATTTGGGTGTGGAATCAGAAAAACGATGATACAACAATACTACACAACTGTTAGCACTAAGCATTGATGAAAATAGCATGAATATGATAAATTTAAACATATTTTGCCCCTATGAACCCGATTTGTCTCCAAGCCTCATACGCCACAATGGAAACACAATTAGATAAATTAAGACTACGAGAACCAACTTGCATTGGCAAGGTAATACCTTCAAATCTATCCAATATTTCTTGCGGTAGTCCTCGTGTCTCAGGTCCAAATAAGAAGGAATCACTTTCTTGATATTCTACCTCTGCATAATTAGTTTGCACTTTTGAACTCACTGCAAAAAGTCGCTCAGGCTTGGCTTTATCTAAATAATGATCAAAATTTTCATATTCAAAAACTTGCGCTAACTCTTTATAGTCAAGCCCTGCGCGTCTTAAGCGTTTGTCAGTCATCTCGAATCCAAATGGTTTAATAAGATGCAAACTGGCGCCCATATTGGCACTTAGGCGAATTAAACTGCCTGTATTATTGGGAATTTCTGGTTCAAACAATACTAAATTTAACATAATATTTTATTTTCTCTTGATTTTTTTACTATTATCCATAAATAAAAAGTAGCTTAAAGAAAAAACACAATGAAAAATGGATATTAATAAACTAACTTCGCAATTTCAACAAGACTTAAACGCTGCACAATCACTTGCGATTAATAAAAATCACACAGCAATTGAGGGTGTGCATGTATTAAGCAGTATGCTTAGTGATTATGCTTCAAGTGTCAGTAATGCGCTTAAAGCGCTGAATGTCAACACCAAAAACCTGAAAGACAATGTTGATAAAGCCATTGATAATTTAGCCGTGGTGAATAGTCCAAATGGCGATATCGGTATATCGCAAAACTTATTAAGACTACTTAACAGCACTGAAAAATTATCAACTGATAAAGGGGATAGCTACTTATCAACCGAATTATTTTTATTGGCAATTATCAGTGGCAATGACACCACAACACAATTATTAAAAGATTTGGGTGTTGATAAAAAAAACCTATCGACTGCTGTAGATAAACTTAGAGGAGGTGAAACCGTGAATGAACAAAATACAGAAACGAACAGAGATGCTTTAAACAAGTACACACTTGACCTAACACAATGCGCACAAGACGGCAAACTTGACCCCGTGATTGGTCGTGATGGTGAAATTCGCCGTGCTATTCAAGTCTTACAACGCCGTACTAAAAATAACCCTGTGCTAATTGGTGAGCCAGGTGTGGGTAAAACTGCGATTGCCGAAGGTTTGGCACAACGCATTATTAATAATGAAGTGCCAGAAGGTGTCAAAGGCAAGCGATTATTATCATTGGATATGGCGGCATTAGTAGCAGGTGCAAAATACCGTGGTGAATTTGAAGAACGATTAAAAGCGGTATTGAAAGAATTGGAAGCCGAACAAGGTCAAGTGATTTTATTTATTGACGAATTACACACTATGGTGGGTGCAGGCAAGGCCGATGGTGCAATGGATGCGGGCAATATGCTTAAACCTGCACTGGCTCGTGGAGACTTGCATTGTATGGGCGCTACCACGCTAAATGAATATCGTGAATACATTGAAAAAGACGCTGCCCTAGAGCGCCGTTTTCAAAAGGTACTGGTAGATGAACCTAGCGAACAAGATACGATTGCCATCTTGCGTGGACTGAAAGAAAAATACGAAGTCCACCACGGCGTGGAAATCACTGACCCAGCAATTATCGCTGCTGTTACTTATTCTCAGCGTTATATTACCGATAGACAACTGCCTGATAAGGCCATTGATTTGATCGATGAAGCCGCATCACAAATTCGCATGGAAATTGACTCAAAACCTGAATCAATGGACAAACTTGATCGTAAATTGGTACAACTCAAAATTGAGCGCATGGCACTCAAAAAAGAGAAAGACAAAGCCTCTAAAGAGCGATTCAAAGAACTTGAAGCACACATTAAAACACTTGAAAAAGAATATGCCGACTTTGAAGAGATTTGGAAAAGAGAAAAATCTGTGGTACAAGGTGCGCAACATTTAAAAGAAGAGCTTGAACAAGCAAAGTCCAACCTAGAATTGGCACATCGTGATAATGATTTGGCAAAAATGAGTGAGCTTCAATATGGGAAAATTCCTGAATTAGAAGCCAAAATAGCCGAAGCTGAATCTGCCGATACGCAAGAAATGACACTTTTGCGTAACAAAGTAACTGAAGATGAAATCGCCCACATTGTTGCCCGTTGGACAGGTATCCCAGTGGATAAAATGATGGAAGGCGAAAAAGACAAACTCTTACAAATGGAGTCCATTATTCATAAGCGTTTAGTTGGGCAAGATAAAGCAGTAAAAGTAATATCAGATGCTGTGCGTCGCTCTCGAGCAGGCTTATCAGACCCTAACCGCCCTGATGGTTCGTTTATGTTTATGGGGCCAACAGGTGTGGGTAAAACCGAGCTGACCAAAGCCTTGGCTGATTTCTTGTTTGATACTGAACAAGCTATTGTGCGCATCGATATGAGTGAGTTTATGGAAAAACACTCAGTGGCACGATTGATTGGTGCGCCTCCTGGTTATGTTGGCTATGAACAAGGTGGTGTACTTACCGAAGCTGTGCGTAGAAAACCATACTCAATCATACTGCTTGATGAAGTAGAAAAAGCACACCCCGATGTGTTTAATATTCTTTTACAAGTGCTTGATGATGGTCGTTTGACTGATGGACAAGGTCGTACGGTTGATTTTAAAAATACGGTGATTGTAATGACTTCTAATCTTGGCTCTCATTTAATACAAGAAAATCCAGGAAAAGATATGAGCGCTGAATTGACTCAAATTATTGCAGAACACTTTCGCCCTGAATTTGTTAATCGTATTGATGAAGTTGTCGTGTTTAATAATCTTGAAAAAGCCCAAATTAAAAGCATTGCCGCATTGCAAGTTGAGATTCTGCAATCTCGTCTAGCAAAAATAGACCTCAAACTTGAGTTAGATGACAATGCAATGACACTAATTGTAGACAGAGGCTATGACCCAGTATTTGGTGCACGTCCACTCAAACGCACTATACAGCAATTGTTGGAAAACCCACTTTCTCAAAAGATACTCTCTGGAGAATTTCTACCAGGGTCGGTTATTCACGGCAGACTGTCTGATAACGAAATTGTGTTTTCTTAGTCAGCGCCTATTCAAGTTTTGGCTACCTGTCACTCTTCTAGTAATTTTTCAGCTCTGGCTCTTAACTCTATACTACCTGTTACTAAAACCCTTGTTACTTATCGCTTATACAGTAGATCAGCAATATCACACTGAGGTTTAAAATCAAACACAACCTTAACCAATAATCTCCTTAAAGTAGCCTGATCACCCTTATCAATCGCTGCCTCCATTTCTAACAGCGTTACTTGTAGTTCTTTATACTCTATAAAGTTTTCTTCCGCACGCATAATCAATGAATGCTCAGTCTCGCTCACATTATCACTAATCAATAACTCCTCAAACAACTTCTCACCAGGGCGCAACCCTATGTAATGAATTTCAATATCACCATTTGGATTATTATCATCTTTGACTTCTAGCCCGCTCAAGTGGATCATCTTTCTAGCAAGCTCATCAATACGCACAGGTTCACCCATATCCAAGACAAACACATCTCCACCCTTACCCATTGCACCTGCTTGGATTACTAACTCCACTGATTCAGGGATAGTCATAAAATAACGAATAATATTTTTATCCGTGATAGTAATTGGACCATTTTCTTTAATTTGTTTGGTGAATAGCGGTATCACCGAACCACTAGAACCCAATACATTGCCAAAACGCACCATCGTAAATTGAGTATTGTTTTGTCTTTGTGCTAGAGCTTGTAATATCAGCTCAGCCACACGCTTAGTCGCACCCATTGTATTAGTCGGGCGCACTGCCTTGTCTGTAGAGATAAGCACAAAAGTCTCAACCTTAGCATCAATAGCCGCTTGTGCGCACTTCAGCGTACCCAGCACATTGTTATTCACACCTTCGGTATTATTAAACTCCACCATCGGTACATGCTTATAAGCCGCCGCATGGTAAATTGTATTAACTTCAAAGTGTTTTAATACCTGAGATAAGAGTTTAGTATCATTCACGCTACCTAGAATAGGATAAATATCAATATTGGCGACTGACAATTCTTTCTCAATGGTATAAAGTGCTAACTCACTAATCTCAAACAACACCAAGGTCTTTGGCTTAAGACTTACAATCTGTCGGCACAACTCCGAACCAATCGAGCCACCTGCGCCCGTTACCATTACCACTTTACCAGAAATATTCTTACCCAGTAAATCCTGATTAGGCTGCACCACATCGCGCCCAAGCAAATCCACAATACTCACTTGTCGCAAATCAGCCACAGAGACCTTGCCCTGTGCCAGATCTGCCACACCCGGCAATGAGCGCACTACCACAGGATATGACTCAAACTGATTGATGATAATTGAGCGCCTAGCTCGAGAAATAGACGGAATTGCAAGCAACACCTCACTCACCTTAAGTTCTTCAATTAATTTTCCAACATCACTGTCTGGAGAATAAATACGCAGCCCTCTAATCTGGGAACCTTCCAACTCTAGCGAATTATCAATAAAGCCAACAGGCTTATATTCAAAAGTATGCTCAAGTGCTGAGGACAGCTGAATACCTGCGCTGCCCGCTCCATAAATCAACACACGCTTTTGGTCACTACTAACAATATTTTTAACCGATGATAAACGCAATCCACCACCAAGCAACTGGCGTAACACCACACGCAAACCACCAATCACTACCAAAGACAGTAGCCAATTAATCAGGATTACACTTCTAGGTATGCCTTCTACCGCAGCCATAAAGCCAATCACACCCCACACTAACGCATACAAACTCACCGCTTGTACAATCGCACGCACATCCTTAAAGCTCATATAACGAATCACACTTCGATATAACCCAAAGTAAATAAAAATAGGAATAGCCACCGCTGGTGCACTAAAAATCGCCAATGCTAACTCTAAATCACTCTTTGGAAAATGCCACTCACCTAATCGCACTGAAAATGCCGCCAACAGTGTCACCACCAGCAGCACACTATCCACTGACATCAAAATCAATTGCTTGTAAATTCGTGACATATTAGATAACTTTTCAATCATTTTGCTATTATAGCCAATCTACACAAAACCTGTAACTTGCCATATCAAGAACTAAATAATTAAAAAAAAATAAGAATGCACCTTCAATTAACGAGTGGTAACAACTTCGTCAACTCCCAGGGGGAATTGACGGTTGTAATTCTGCCTTTCGCATAGACACAGTAACAACATCAGTGTCAGCACCCATTTTGATGAGCTGCTTGACAATCCATTTAAGGGCTTTAGGTTTTGAGATAATAGCAATCACCGTCCAAAAAATCAGTTGTAAATCTAGCAGTGACGAGCGATTTTCGATATAAATTAACCCCAGCCTACTCTTCCAAGGCCTAATTAACTGATTATAAGCTAAATCTGGATTCTCTTTACCTTCTAAAATATCCCCCTCATCCGAAAAAACAATGGATGAAAAATCGGTAATACCTGGCTTAACTAAAAGTAATTTTTCCTCAACAGGTGTATATGAATCTGTCTCATTTTTAACATTTGGTCTAGGGCCAACTAGGCTCATATCTCCCATTAGAACATTCCATAACTGGGTTATTTCATCTAGTTTGTATTTTCTAATTTTGTGCCCAATTGGTGTAATTCTATTGTCATTTGTACTGGTTGAATCAACGCCAGAACTATCTGCATTGCTTACCATGGAACGCAATTTTACCATTCTAAAAATTGTGTTATTCCTGCCTACTCTTGGTGCCATATAAAAAGGCGATTTTTTATCTTGCTTCCAAATTAAAAATATTACCAACAATAGAATTGGACTTGTGATTGACAAACCAAGAAGTGCAATCAAAATATCAAGTAATCTTCTAATCATTTTTTATAAAACTGAGTAACCATTTCGCAAATATAATCAACATCGCTGTTGCTAATAAATACATTCATTGGTAGCATAATACATTGTTGGAAAAATCGATCAGTATTTGGCAATACTTGATTAAATCCCAGCTGCGTGAGTTGGTGTATTGCCACCCCTCCCCATTGAACAAGTGTGCCTATATTTTTTCCGCTCAAATAAGCTTTTAACTCATCTCGACTATCTGCCTGTAATTCATAATTCTGGTAAACATCAAAATTATCTGATTCCACACTGGGTGCAGCAGGAAGTTGTAATTCCTCAAGATGTCCCAAATGGTCTTGATACATTTGCGCCACTTCTCTTCTGCGTGCTATCACGCTATCGTATGTTTTTAATTTATGGCTCAAAATTGCCGCTTGAACATTGTCAAGTCTTGAATTCCTACCCCAACACTTGACTTTACCATCAACATCACGCCCATGGTCATGCATTTGATACACTTTATGATACAACGCTTTGTCATTAACAAGCACGGCACCGGCATCACCAAAGCAACCCAATACCTTTGCTGGGAAAAAACTAATATCAGATGCCAGTCCAAATGTACCCGCATGCTGATCTTTGTATTTTGCACCCAAGGCTTGCGCTGCGTCTTCAACAACAAATAAACCATATTTCTTGGCAATGGCAAGAATACCATCCATATCACACACCCTTCCATTCAATTGCGTAGGCATAATACCCACCGTATTTGGTGTGATTGCATCTTCAATTGCTTGAATACCTATTAAATTATCATTGCCAATATCCACAGGAATAGGAACACCTCCTGCAACTTTAATAGCGGAAGCTGTTGCCAACATTGTATGAGAGGAAATAATAACTTCGTCACCTTGCTTAATACCAATTGCCTCTAAAAATATCTCCATACCATCAGTGGCATTACCCACGCCAACAGAATAATTGGCACCCGTGTAATTGGCTAATGCCACCTCAAAATCCAATACTGCTTTTTGTAAAATGAATCCACCTGCTGAGGACACGCTGTCAATAATTGATAAAAATTCTTCTCTATCATCAGACCACAGTCTTGGGTATTCAAAAAATGGAACATTTGGTAATGACATATTTTTTTCCTTAATAATTTAATTTAAAGCCTTTGTATAAATACAAATAATTAGCCCTTGTCTACTTGTCAGGTTTCACCACGTTATTCCCTACTTTCAAAAACCACACTCCGAAACATATCAGGCTTTCTGATAAACAAATCAGGCTTCAAATTATACCAAT
>NZ_CDSC02000294.1 GCF_001298715.1 Bathymodiolus azoricus thioautotrophic gill symbiont | reverse complement strand
GGCGTGGGGTTACTCAGATTTTGGAGGCTCAAATGCACCCACTGACAGTGGCTATACCAAGATTTATTCAACTTATACTGCCTTTGCCGCCCTTAGAGCCGATGGCTCAATCACGGCGTGGGGTAACTCAGAGTATGGAGGCTCAAATGCACCCACTGGCACTGGCTATACCAAGATTTATTCAACTGGGAATTCCTTTGCCGCCCTTAAAGCCGATGGGTCAATCACGGCGTGGGGTAGTTCAGAGCATGGAGGCTCAAATGCACCCACTGACAGTGGCTATACCAAGATTTATTCAAATCTGTATGCCTTTGCCGCCCTTAAAGCCGATGGCTCAATCACGGCGTGGGGTAGTTCAGAGTATGGAGGCTCAAATGCACCCACTGGCACTGGCTATACCAAGATTTATTCAACTGGGAATGCCTTTGCCGCCCTTAAAGCCGATGGGTCAATCACGGCGTGGGGTAGTTCAAAGTATGGAGGCACTACTGGTTTTGGCATTACTCAATCAGCAACTACTTTGAGCGTAGATGAAGACAGCACAAACACTTATACCATAGTGCTTGACAAACAGCCGATAGGTGATGTTACTGTTTCAATGCTCAGTGATAGTATCGGCTCTAGCACTAGCGTTGCAACTGTAACCCCATCATTGACTTTTACTAATGGTAACTGGAACACGCCACAAACGGTTACTGTTACTGGTGTAAAAGACAATGATAAGAATAACGAACAGACTGTCATTATTCATAGTGTTACTGGCGGTGGTTATGGTAATGTTAGTATGAGCAATGTTGTAGTGGATGTAATTGATACGACTGCCTACAATTAACTACTTGGATACAGGGGGCGCTACCACCCTCCCTTT
>NZ_CDSC02000164.1 GCF_001298715.1 Bathymodiolus azoricus thioautotrophic gill symbiont | reverse complement strand
TGGCGCAACAGCAGTAACCGCTATTATTGGCGGCGAAGCAATACATCAGTTAGGCTATGTATTTGTTATTATGCCTATTTTCTTCAATTCTTTAATATTGCTTGTCGTCGCTATTGCAGTGGGTAGTTTTAGAGATAAAAATCCATTTGAAGATTATTTATAATCCACTAAATCGCTGATTTACCCTCCTGTTACGGGCGGATAAAAAGCCACTTCATCTGCTTCATCGATAACAATATCATCATTGGCAATTTCTTGATTAACCGCACAAAGAATATTGTCTGGAAAATGGTATTCACCGTGCTTGTCAACCAATTTTTTTCTTAATTGCGCTACTGTAATATCAGCGTTCAATATTATTTCTTCACTGGGAATTTTTAAAGCTTCTTTAAGCGAAGCAAAATAATAAATCTTCATTTGTTAGTCCAACTTAAATATTTATCCACCAATTTCCACCATTTGTTGGTTGCTAATATTATCAACAACAGTGTTAAATTCGTGCTTTTCAGGTTTTTTATGGATTGTATTGACAATCATATTCTTAATTTCATCATTGGTTAAATCTGAACGCACTGCATCTTTTAATGAGATTGCATTTTCTTGACCTAAACATAAAATTAAATCCCCCTTAGCAGTCAACCTAACACGATTACAAGTTTGGCAAAAATGGTTAGATACAGCACTAATAATACCCACGGTAGAATTTGTACCTTTAATTTTAAAATTATGTGCAGGACCATCTGTTCTACTAGCGTTAATAGGGTTTAATTTACTACCAAGATGTTTATTGAGTTTAGCAAAAATATCTTTTTCGCTAATATGCTGTTCAAGCGCTTCTATACCTACTGATCCAATTGGCATAGTTTCAATAAAACGCACATCAATACCTTTGGTAATGGCAAAATCAACCATTGATTCAATTTCATCATCATTCACACCACGCATTGCCACCACATTAATTTTGACTGGATTCATGTCTGCTTGTATGGCAGCATCAATGCCTTTAATAACTTCGGTTACATCACCACCACGGGTAATTTTTTTAAACCTTTCAGGGATGAGTGAATCAATAGAAATATTCACCCTGTTAACCCCATTTTGATGCAATTTTTTAGCAAATTTTTCTAACAAATGTGCATTAGTAGATAAAGGCAGGTCGTCAATACCATCAACATGACTGATGAGTCTGGCAATTTTAACAATACCTCTTCGTAACAAAGGTTCTCCACCTGTTAATCGGACTTTAGTGACCCCTAATTCGGCAAAAATCTGAACAATCCTTTCAATGTCTTCGTAACTTAAAATATCCTCTCGTTTGCAATTTGGCACATGCTCATCATCACGGCAATAAAAACATCGGTAATTACAATGCTCAGTAACCGAGAGCCTTAAATAGGTAATCTCTCTACCAAATTTGTCAATTAATTTAGGCATTTTTAAGTTTTTTCACAGAGGGGGATGCTGTGTATCGCTTGTCCAATGACCGGATTTACCACCTTCTTTTTCCAATAATTGGATGTCTGTAATTTTGATAAAGCGCTCTAGCGCTTTGCACATATCATAAATTGTAAGTGCCGCAACACTTGCGGCAGTTAGTGCTTCCATTTCTACACCCGTTTGAGCGTTTAGCTTAGCCAGTGTGGTAATTTGAACACCATTTTCAATGAATTCAAAATCTACACTAATTTTTGAAAGGTTAAGGCTGTGACACATTGGAATAAGATGGTGGGTTTGCTTCGCTGCCATAATGCCAGCAATTCTTGCAACTGATAGCACATCTCCTTTTTTAAAATCATTATCTTTAATTTTTTGCAAGGTCTCTGATTTCATTAACACTTTAGCGCTTGCTTTAGCAATACGCGTGGTGTTGTCTTTATCGGATACATCCACCATATTGGCTTCACCTTTGTTATTTACATGGGTTAATTTGTTCATAGCATCATCTCATTGAGTGGATAAAAATTTAAAATTTCACCCTGTTTAAAAGTTCTTTTTTCTGGTATTTCGACCAGTCCATCTGCCCAAACCATAGAACTTAAAACATCTGATCCTTGTTTTGGGTATTGATTGACCTGCATAGGAATAACTGTACGGTCAAGGCGTACGCGCACAAACTCACGCCTAAGTTTAGCTTTATGCCAATCAAAATTTGCTGTAACCTTAAAGGTAGTATTCAAATAATTACTTGCACCTTGCATCTTTTTGATAAAAGGTCGGGCAAGAAGTAAAAAAGTTACCATCACTGAGACTGGATTACCAGGCAAACCAATAAAGGCACAATTGCCAATACTACCAAAAGCTAAAGGTTTGCCTGGCTTCATTTTAATGCGCCATAAATCTAGTTGGCCTAATTTTTCTACAGCAGGCTTAACATGGTCCTCTTCACCAACAGAAACACCACCCGTGGTTATGATTAAATCACAACTAGATTTTAGTTTTTCTAGTGCTTGACAAGTGGCACCAAGTGTATCTTTAATATTACCTAAATTAATCACTTCGCAATCAAGCTTATCTAATAATGCCACTAGTGCATAACGATTAGAGTTAAAAATTTGCCCCTGTTTTAGGGATTTTCCAGGTTCAATGAGCTCATCGCCTGTGAAAAACACACCTACTTTAATTTTATTAAATACTTTGAATTTTCCTACACCCACAGAAGCTGCTAATGCAATGTCTTGTGGTTGCAGTTGTTTTCCTCTGGATAAAATAACATCACCAGATTGAATATCATTGCCCATTGGTCTAATATTTTCATTGAGCGTAATAGGTTGATAAATTTCAATTCTTGATTCGTTTTCAATCAACTCACATTCTTCTTGCATAACCACTGTATTGGCGCCTTTTGGTATAGGTGCACCCGTAAATAGTCGTGCTGCACAACCTGATGCTAGTGTATTTCCAGTGCTGCCTGCAGGAATACGGTCGGTGATTTTAAATGTCGTTCCACCTGATATATTTATTTGTTCTTCTTGAAGATTAATGGCGTAACCATCCATGGCAGAATTGTCAAAACCAGGGACACAAATACTAGCTTGCACATCAACAGCTAGAATTTTATTTAATGCATTGTGAAGTTCTAACAACTGAGTGCTATTGGTAATTTGAACAGAATTAATCAACAATTCTAAAGCCTCATCAATAGAAAGTAGAGGTTGTGGTGTTGTATCGCATCCGCAATCAATTTGTTGATTATTCATAGCAAAAAAATAACAAGATAAACAAACCAGACATTATAAAACAATCTAGGGTCTGATGGAATCTTCTGTAGTTGTAAAAATCAATATAGTCATCTACATTAGTGATTAATCCACCAATAGACTGGTGTGTATTTAGATAGATCTTTGCCAGAAGCGCTCAATGCAGATATTATCTGAGAAGTGATGGAAAATGTCATGATAGTCTCGTTTTAAGAGAATCCAAACATCCTTGATACCTACCATTTATGGATTCACCTGTTAAATAATTAACCACCAGCACATCATAGCCTAAGTAATCAGCAATTGAAACACTTTTGCTGCGTTTTCTTTATTTAAAGATCAACACCCATAACCCGAAATTTTGCTAGAGATAGATAGTTATAGCTCGTGTCAGGCAACTGGATTTTAACATATCGACCTTGCTTGCCTGGTGCGTCTAATTTAATGATTTTTTTGGGATTAGGCGCAACATGAAAGTCTTGTTGATAGATGTGGGTACTGAAGTCTGCTTTATTAGAAATACTGACTTGGTAGTTGCTTAGTCTATCTGCACAGCAATCAGTGCGGTTATAGATAATGATTTGATGGATATTTTTCTTACTACCTAGATCAACCTGCCACCAAGCACCTCATTCCTGTTTGGTATGGGTTGTACTGCCATTTATGAATTTACCATCAGTGTTACCATCTACTGCATAGCCAGCAACAGTAAGAACCTCGTATGGATATGTGCTGGATTCTGTGGCAGGTTTTCCAAGAGCTAGATTATAACCAGAGGCATATGCGCCTTCATAATCTGGGTTACCCCATGTCCTGATTGTTCCATCGGGCTCAATAGCAGTAAAGGCAAATGCATTTGAATAAATCTCAATATAGCCTTTGTCAGTGGGTGCACCTGTGCCTCCACGATTTAAATCACCCCACGCTTTGATTGAACCATCGGTTTTAAGAGCGGCAAAGGCATTCCAAGTTGAATAAATCTTGGTATAACCACTGTCAGTGGGTGCACTCGTGCCTCCATTACTTGA
>NZ_CDSC02000421.1 GCF_001298715.1 Bathymodiolus azoricus thioautotrophic gill symbiont | reverse complement strand
TTTTATCAAAAAAGAGAGAAATGAAAAAAGACATCCAAGTTACCAAGCGAAATGGCAAAAAAGAAGCGATTGATATGGAAAAAATCCATCGTGTTGTTAATTGGGCTGCCCAAGGATTGAATGGGGTCAGTGTTTCTCAAGTTGAGATTAATGCAACTTTGGCATTTTTTGATGGCATTAAGACCGAGGATATCCATGAAACTATCATTAAATCAGCCGCTGACCTGATTTCTACACAGACGCCTGATTATCAATATTTAGCAGCGCGTTTAGCCATCTTTCATTTGCGCAAAAAATCGTTTAAATCTTTTACGCCACCGCCCTTGTTTGAGCATGTGAGTAAATTGACAGCGTTAGGTATTTATGACAAAGATATCTTAGACAAATACACCCAACAGGAAATTGAAGAACTTGATGCTCATACTGATCATGAACGAGATATGAAATTCTCTTATGCAGCAGTCAAGCAGCTTGAGGGTAAATATTTGGTACAAAACCGCACCACTGGTGCAATTCACGAATCGCCACAGCAGTTGTATATGTTGGTTGGCATGTGTTTATTCCAAGAATACGATCCCAAAGTACGACTAGATATTGTTAAGCGTTTTTATGATGCGGTTTCTAATTTTAAAATATCTTTGCCAACACCCATTATGGCGGGCGTTCGCACGCCAACCCGTCAATTTTCTTCTTGTGTATTGATTGAGACAGATGATGATCTAGATTCAATCAGTGCAGCAGCAGGGGCAATTGTTAAGTATGTTTCTCAGCGTGCTGGTATTGGTATCAATGCTGGTAAAATTCGTGCATTGGGTAGCCCTATTCGTGGTGGTGAGGCAATGCACACGGGTTGTATTCCTTTTTACAAGCATTTTCATACAGCCGTTAAGTCTTGCTCTCAAGGGGGGGTGCGTGGTGGTGCAGCTACCCTATTCTATCCATTTTGGCATCTTGAAGTCAGAGAATTACTGGTGCTTAAGAATAACACTGGCACCGAAGAAAACCGAGTGCGTCATTTAGATTATGGTGTGCAATTCAACGGCTTAATGTATCAGCGCTTTATTGAAGATGGGGATATTACTTTGTTCTCACCGCATGAAGTACCCGGCTTATATGAGGCATTCTTTGCAGACCAAGATGAGTTTAAACGCCTATATGAACGCTACGAGAAAGACAGCTCTATTTGCAAGAAAACGCTCAAAGCGCGTGAACTGTTTGCATCTTTTATGCAAGAGCGCGCAAATACAGGGCGCATCTATGTACAAAATGTTGACCATTGTAATACTCACGGTGCTTTTAATCCAAGCCTTGCACCTATTCGTCAATCTAACCTCTGTATGGAGATTACCTTACCTACCAAACCGCTTTATTCTGTTCAGGACTCTGAAGGTGAAGTGGCACTTTGCACGCTCTCAGCGGTAAATTTAGGCGCCTTAAAATCAATTGATGAGCTTGAAGAAATTACTGAGATTATTGTTAGAGCGCTAGATTCTTTATTAGATTATCAGGACTATCCTATTAAAGCAGCAAAAATCGCCAGTATGAATCGTCGTACACTCGGTATTGGTGTGACTAATTTGGCTTATTATTTGGCTAAAAATGGCGCTAAATATTCTGATGGTTCAGGTAATGACTTGGTTCACCATGCTTTTGAAGCCTTGCAATACTATTCGCTTAAAGCCTCTAACAAACTTGCCAAAGAAAAAGGCAGGTGTCCATTATTTAATGAAACACAATACGCAAAAGGCATATTGCCAATTGATACCTTTAAAAAAGATATTAATGATTTTTGTCATAGCGCATTGACCATGGATTGGGATGGGCTGCGAGAAGACATCAAAAAAGACGGCTTGAGAAACTCCACTCTAACCGCATTAATGCCCTGTGAAAGCTCCTCACAAATCTCAAACTCTACCAATGGCATTGAACCACCGCGCGCCTTTGTCACCACTAAGCAATCAAAAGACGGCCTGTTAAAGCAAGTGGTGCCAGAGTATGAAAGATTAAAAAATCAATACGAATTACTCTGGGACATTAAAGACAATGAGGGTTATTTGCAGTTATGCGCCATTATGCAAAAGTTTGTTGACCAAGCCATTTCAGCCAACACACATTATGACCCTGCACTGTTTGAAGACAATAAGGTACCGATGAAGTTGTTCTTAATGGACTTATTAAAAACTTATAAATACGGCGTTAAAACACTTTATTATCATACAACACGCGATGGTAGCGGCGAAGAAGGCATGCTTGAAAAAGAAGACGATAACGCCTGTGCAGATGGCGTGTGCAAATTGTGAGAATACGATATCCCCAATCCAAAAATAAAAACCAAAAAAACACACAAACCCCAACTAGTATAATGATTTCAACCAAAAAACCGTTTCACCCATTGGGTGAAAACACAAAAGACAACCACATCCCTTTTATACACAACCAAACCTTACTGCGTTTATGAAAATTTTAAACTACAAACTGTCCTCTACCAACGAACTTTTAACCGCTCGCATTGGGCTACTTGCTACTGCACATACCATTAACACATTTAAAGCTGATGCTCAGTGGACTTATAAGAAACACAAGGGCTATATGCCAATGATAGGACATATCGCCCAAACAGGGCAGATTGTTGCCACTAACTTTAGGACAGGTAGTGTATCACCAGCAAAAGACAACCTTGACTTTATCAAAATCTCTCAAGACGCATTACCTAAAGGCACCAACATCAAAAAACTTAGAATAGACGCAGCAGGCTATCAAGCCAGTATTATTGATTATTGCTTTGAACATGATATTGAATTTAGTATCAGAGCAAAGATGCGTCAATCTCTTAAAGATATTTTTGTAGATAAGGACAACCAATGACAACTTTTGGTTGATAAAAAAGGCAAAGCCATTGATGGGCAAGCCACTTTTAGAATGCGCCATTTTATGGGTAATAATGGCAAAGTCTTTGATTTAGTCGTGCAAAGGAGCTCTGTTACTGGGCAGGTAGAATTAGACAGCAATAACAGCACCCAAGCCCCTGAACAAATCACCAGTGGACAATATATTTATCGCTCTATCGCCACCAATCTTGAAACTTTGAGTGACAGCAAGGTTATCCATTTTTACAACCAACGAGGTGAAGACAGTGAAAACCGTATCAAAGAATTGAAAAATGATTTTGGTGCAAGACAAATGCCTTGTGGTGATTTTAATGCCAATGCCTTGTATTTTGATATTTGTAGTTTGTCTT
>NZ_CDSC02000505.1 GCF_001298715.1 Bathymodiolus azoricus thioautotrophic gill symbiont | reverse complement strand
GCAAAGAGAAAGGCAAGGGCTATGGTAAAAAGCATTTTAAAACCATGGCTTATTTGCTTAGTGGAAAGTTGGACTTAAATCGGGTTAATGGGTTTTTACCCACTTGTTTTTAACAAGAGCCATCTAATTTTTGTTCAATTGTAAAGTTAGCTCGTTCTTTTCTAGATTTTATTATTTGTGTCATTATTGACCTCCTTGTATTTTGTATTATAAGGCTATTTTTGTGTTTAAGATTGTTAGACCATTACAATAAAACGCCTGAACATTAAGTCTCTGGCGATTTGTTTTTCTAGGGCTTCATCACTTAGGTTGTACCAAGCCTGAAGGATAAGAATTTTAAACATCATCAGTGGTGGGTAAGCTGGTGCACCAGGTACTGACGAGTATAGGCTTGAGAGGGTTTTCTCTATCTCATTCCAATTGATGATGATGTGAACATCGTCAAGCTCTGATAGAGATTTGTGTTCGATAACTAAGGCATCTGCAAGTGAGGATTGTTGGGTG
This sequence comes from Bathymodiolus azoricus thioautotrophic gill symbiont, assembly GCF_001298715.1. GTDB lineage: Bacteria > Pseudomonadota > Gammaproteobacteria > PS1 > Pseudothioglobaceae > Thiodubiliella. The sequence continues at coordinate 6,581 of NZ_CDSC02000505.1, read as the reverse complement.
TTTTCCAAGACATTTGGTGTTGTTTTTAGGGTTGTTTTAGATAGGTGTTATTTTACCAGATTGGTGGCTTTTGGTTGATTTATACAAAGGTCTCCAATTAACTCTTTTAAAAATTTACACCCTCAGGTTAAAGCATGTTCTGATTTTTAGGTAAAATTCTTACAATGGGTTACAAAAACTTTATTTCAAGACTGTTCTATTATCTAAAGCCTCATGTTGGCAAGCTTGTCTTCACTTCTGCGATGATGATATTTGCAACAGTATTGGAAGGCTCAATTCCTGAAATCACAGGGCGCATTATTGATGACTTGTTTGTTGGTGAGCGCAATACACAAACCGCACTACTTTATGCGGGCATACTACTTGCTGTGATTACTGCCAGTTCTTTATTTGCACTAACTTCTACTGCGGCAAGCTCTTGGGTATCTAACAAAGTGATTATGGATTTGCGCGCAAATATGTTTGCCAAATTGCTAAAATTACCCAAGGCGTATTTTGACCAACATCCTACTGGTGAAACATTGTCTAAACTCACCTATGATGTAGAGCAAATCGCCAATGCTGCCTCTACTATTTGGCTAGAATTTGTCAAGTCTTTTGTATTTGTTGTTATTCTCATTACTTACTTATTTTATAAAAGTTGGGAGCTCAGCCTATCTCTGATTATCTTTCTACCGCTAGTATTCTTAGCAGTTAAATTGTCTTCTACGCGTATGCGTAATTCCAGTAGAAAAGTACGACAATATATGGGTAATATGACACACTTGTTGAATGAAAATATTTCAGGAAACTCATTAGTCAAAATCTACAATGCACAAAATCAAGAAAGTAATAAATTCTTTGCGTTGATTCAAACGATTCGCCAACAACGCTTTAAAGTGGATATGGCCAGTGCTTTTAATATGACTTTTGTTAATATTCTAATCGGCTTATCTTTGACAAGTGTGGTGTATTTTTCTGCCACTTACTTAACAATGACTGCCGGTGAATTTTTGTCTTATTTCACCGCAATGGGTATGTTGGTCAAACCATCTAAAAGTTTAATTAACATCAACAAACCTCTACAAATAGCAATAGCTGCTGGTGAAAGTGTATTTGGACTGATAGATGAAACACAGGAACAAAACACTGGCAAAAAACAACTTAAAAATGTCAAAGGTACGATTAAATTTAATCATGTTTCTTTTGGCTATACCGACCAAAAAAATGTACTTAATAATATTGATTTAGACATTAAAGCAGGCGAGACTGTTGCCCTTGTTGGCTCTACAGGTAGCGGTAAAACCACTATCATTCAACTCTTGGCTAAATTCTATTCACCAAAATCAGGCAGTATTACCATTGATGGTACCGATATTTGCGAATTTGAACTGGATTCATTACGCACGCAAATCGCCTTTGTTGACCAGAATGTACGCCTATTTAATGACACTGTAAAAGGTAACATTGCACTGGGTCAAACTCAAAATATGAACGATGAAAAGATTAAGAACGCAGCTAAAATTGCAAATGCTTATGACTTTGTAGAAGCCTTAAGTGAAAAATTTGATTCTCGAATCGGCGAAGATGGCACCAAGCTCTCTGGTGGTCAACGCCAGCGTTTGGCTATCGCCAGAGCAATAGCCAAAGACAGTCCGATTTTGATTCTTGATGAGGCGACTTCTGCACTTGATTCTGCCACCGAGCGAAAAGTTCAAGCAGCCATAGATGAAATGCAAAAAGACCGCACTACTATTATTATTGCTCACCGTCTAAGCACAGTGCAAAAAGCCGATAAAATTGTTGTACTTCGTCAAGGTGAAGTCACTGAACAAGGCTCACACCAAGAATTACTCAGTGCAAATGGTGAATACGCCTCACTATATAAACATCAGTTCAATTAATTCTTATAAACCCTTATCGTCAATTCATTTTTTGACAACTATCATCTTATGCTCAAGCATATCACGCATCGTATAACCAATGCCTCCGATACCATAGCCTGAGTGTTTTCTACCAGCAAACGGCATCCAATCTACTCTAAAAGTAGTGTAATCATTAATTATTACTGCACTTGCTTCTAATTTTGCAGCCACTTCCATTGCCCTTTGCACATTATCGCTAAATACTGCAGCTTGGAACGAAACATCCAAACTGTTTGCTTGTTCAATTGCTTCGTCAAGTGTTTTATAGCCATAAATACATACCACAGGGCCAAACACCTCTTGTGTAGATACTTTAGCATCTTTAGGTGGGTTTAGTAGTACTGTTGGTTCATAACTCACCGCATTAATACGCTTGCCACCTGTTATCAACTGCGCACCTGATGTGATTGCTTCATTAACCCAAAGCTCAATTCTATCCGTCTCTTTTGCTGAAATGAGCGGACCTAAATCGCAGTCTTCGTTAATCGCATCACCAACTACTTGCCCAGCGGCAACAGTGGCAATTTTCTGCGCCAAATCTTGCATGCGCTTTTCAGCTACATAGATGCGTTGCACTGAAACACAAACTTGCCCAGAATGATACATACTGGCTTTTACCACACCACTTACAAAATCTTCTTCGTTTGCATATTCATCAAAAATCAGCGGTGCAACACCACCGTGCTCTAAGGCACAACGCGTGCCTGGTGCAAGTTTTGATTTGAGGCTCCAACCTACTTTGGCAGAGCCAATAAAGCTAAAAAATGCCACACGCGGATCGGTGACTAATTTTTCTGCATTTTCATTATTCAGCAGAGCGACTTGCACCCAACCTACTGGCAATCCTGCTTCTTGGATTAACGCCGCTAAACGCAATGTGCAAAGTGGCGTCAAACCAGCAGGTTTGATAATCACAGGGCAACCACTGGCAATTGCAGGGATAACTTGATGTATTGCTAAATTCAGTGGGTGATTAAAGGCACTAACTGCCACCACCACACCAATTGACTCAAGTATCGTGTGTGCCTTGTGCCCTACTCCTGCTGGCGTATAGTCCATCGGGATTTCTTCACCTTTAATATTGCCCAATTCAATAATGGCAATGCGAATACCGCTAATAGCGCGGGTGACTTCCACTCTTGCATCACGAATGGGTTTACCGCCCTCATTTGCAATTAAGCGTGAAAAATCTTCATGCTCAATCTCTACCAAATTAGCTAATTTTTGCAATACTTCAATGCGTTGAGCCTCTGGCAATCGCCCTGCTTTATGTAGTGTTTGAGCCATGGACAACATCTGCTGTACCCGTGTATTGTCATGCATTTCTAATTCAGCCAGGGTTTCACCCGTATAAGCCTGTTTAACGATTAATTTTTCCATAATGCCCTCTATGCGTTTCTTAGTTGTTTAGGAAATAACGCTTTGTTTTCTTTATAGTCAATTGGCACATCAATAATATGCACGCCACCTTCACTAAAACAAGACCCAATGAGTGGCAAGAATTGATTTGCATCCTCCACTTTATGTCCTTTTGCGCCATAACTATCAGCATATTTAACAAAATCAGGATTGTTATATTCAAGTCCAAAATCATCTAAACCTTGCCCCTCTTGCTTCCAGCGAATCATACCAAAAGCACTGTCGGTTACAATAAGTACTACCAAATTTAACCCAAGGCGTGTGGCGGTTTCAATCTCTTGTGAATTCATCATAAAACCCCCATCACCGCAAATTGCCATCACTTGTCGCTGTGGATATAACAAAGCACAAGCTATTGCACTTGGTAACCCTGCACCCATTGTCGCTAAAGCATTATCAAGTAATACAGTATTAGACATATAAGTGTGATAATGTCGTGCAAACCAAATTTTATACATGCCGTTATCTAGCGCAATAATGGCGTCTTTATCAAGTCCTCGACGCACATCAGCAACAATACGCTGTGGCAATAAAGGATAAGAATCGTCATTATCTTTCTCGTGAATAACTTGCTTAATACGCTTTCTAAATGCTAATAATTCTAGCGAACAATTGTTTAATTTTAATGCTTGCGCCAAACGATTAACCGTAGTTTTAATATCACCTACAATCTCAAGTTGCGGAAAGTACACTTCATCAACTTGTGCAGAATTGAAATTAATATGAATGACTTTAGTGCCACCTTCATGCATAAAAAATGGTGGCTTCTCCACCACATCATGGCCAATATTAATAATTAAATCTGCTATTTCAACTGCTTGGTGCAATACATCACCATCAGATAATGCGGCTGTACCTAAGAATAACGGATTTTCACAACTCACCACGCCTTTACCCATTTGCGTATTAAAAAATGGAATACAGGTTCTATCAACAAAATTTTGCATTGATTTAAATAATTTTTTACGATTGGCACCAGCGCCAATTAATAGCAAAGGATTCTTGGCATTTTCAATCATTTCTACCGCTATTTCTATAGTCTTCTGGTCTGCATCTGGGCGACGAATCTCATGTACAGGAAATATATGCCAATCTTTTACCTCTTCAAACGCCACATCTTCAGGTAACTCTAAATGCACTGCACCTGGTCTTTCTTCTTCTGCCAAACGAAAAGCATCTCGCACTAAAGAGGGAATCATACTGCCGTTAACAATTTGTTTGCTGGATTTAGTGAGTGGCTCCATCATGCGCACAATATCAATAATTTGAAAACGCCCTTGTTTACTAGAATTAATCGGTTTTTGCCCCGTAATCATCAGCATTGGGAATCCACCCAATTGTGCATAAGCAGCGCAAGTAACGAAATTGGTTGCACCAGGACCTAAAGTTGCCAAGCACACGCCTGTCTTACCCGTCATTCTGCCGTAAGTGGCTGCCATAAATGCTGCACCTTGCTCATGGCGAGTTAGTACAAATTTAATACTTGAATCTTGTAAAGAATCTAAAAAATCTAGATTTTCTTCACCAGGAAGACCAAAAATATACTCAACACCTTCGTTTTCTAAGGCCTTAACAAATAAATCAGATGCTTTCATACTACCCCCCTAAATGTTGTGATGGATAAAGTTCACTCATTGGGATTGAGCGAGCATTATTTTGTACAATACGCACATGATTTCGATTTAACTCCCTAGGCTCCGACACACCACAAGAATGAGCAATAACTTCAACTGCATGATTCATATTGTGTACATAGTTAGCGACTTTGATTGCTTTATTTTTCGGGTCTAGTCCTTTTTGCAGGCGTTTATTATGTGTGGTAATACCAGTTGGACAGGTATTTTTATTGCATTTTAATGCTTGAATACAACCAATTGAAAACATAAACCCACGGGCACTGGTTATAAAGTCTGCCCCAGCACATAACGCCCATGTTACCTCAGATGGCGTGATTAGTTTGCCAGAAGTAATGACTTTAACGCGCTCTTTAAGATTATATTGAATGAGTTTATCAACCAATAAGGGTAGCGTTTCTTTAATGGGTAGACCGACATTATCTAATAGTGACATAGGTGCTGCCCCTGTGCCACCATCACCACTATCTAGCGTAATAAAATCTGGTGCGCAAGCCTCCGCCACGCTTGTTAATCTCTTGGAAAAAATCATCTAGCCAATCGGTTGCGCCAATTACCGATTTAAATCCAGTAGGCTTGCCAGTAACCTTACGCACATGATTAATCATATCCAACAAATCTTGTGCGCTACTGATTTCAACATGTCGATTAGGTGATATAGCATCTTCACCAACGCCAATACCACGAATTTGTGCAATCTGAGGTGTTACCTTAGCACCTGGAAAAATACCACCTTTGCCAGGCTTTGCGCCCTGACTCATTTTAATTTCAAACATTCTGACCTGCTCATGTTCGGCAATTTCAGTTAATTTTTCATCGCTTAATTTACCCTGCTCATCACGCACGCCATATTTTGCTGTGCCTATTTGAAAAACAATATCTGCACCGCCTTCTAGATGGTAAGGCGATAGACCACCTTCACCAGTGTTATACCAACAACCTGCTATTGCTGCACCGTTTGAAAGTGCCAAAACTGCAGGTTTGGAAATTGCACCAAAACTCATGCCAGAAATATTGAAAATCGATTTTGCCCTGTAAGGCTTCTGACAAAAACCTTCACCAATAGTAATTGGGCGTGTTTCAGATGCATCTTCATCTAGGGTTGGAAAAGGGCAATTGGCGAAAATCACAGTGCCTACAGGATTTAGATTTTTGGTTGAGCCAAACGCAACTGTGGTGCCTGTATTATTAGCCGCTTTATGTACCCAATCACGCTCTACACGATTGAATGGCATCTCTTCTCTGTCCATAGCAAAGAAGTATTGGCGAAAAAATTCACCCAAGCTAGAAAAAATACTACGAAAATGCCCAACAACAGGGTAATTACGCAACACTGCGTTCTTTCTTTGGGTAATATCAAAGATAAAAACAACGACAATGAGTAAAACCAATAAGCCAATCACAAAAACAAACAGTGTGGATAAGGCCTCCAGAACAGGACTTGCTGTTTCAAGCATCTCTATCATATTCTTCGTTTTCATGCTTAAGATCCTTTAATGGTATTGCTTGCAAATTATATTATCTAATGATACTCTGCCTTGTCCATAAATCACAATAACCAAGAACATTACACCCCAAAGTTTGTGGTCATAATAACCACCCTGCCAAATAACTGGGTAAAGTG
>NZ_CDSC02000250.1 GCF_001298715.1 Bathymodiolus azoricus thioautotrophic gill symbiont | reverse complement strand
AAGTAGTTGGGGGTTAGGTTTAGGCTGATATTCTGACTTTGATTGCTTTCAAATATAAGGACAATCTTGGTGTTTTCGTAGACATTGACAGTGATTTTTTCTACCAAAATGGGTATCTCGCCCATCGGAAATTTATTGCCATTGTTAAAGGGGGTTTCATAGTCGTCTTTTTCAATGATGTGCCGATATTGTATTTGTTGCGTTATTTTTTGCTCCATTTGCTGTTTTTGCGATTCGGGTATTGTCAATAGATCATCAGGGGTAGCGTGGGCAGATAAAGAATGGGTGATAGTACGGTTAAGAATATCCCAAAATGAGATGATAATTCGACGGGTTAAAAATAGGCGGAATTCTTCCTTGTCTTGGCTGTTAATGCTGAGAATAAGTCGGTCTTCTTGGGTTAAATAAGACATTTGCATTTGATGTATGTTCATACTAAGGTTCCATTTTCTAAGGTTAAGAATTGATCCATTTTTTTTGCAATATTCATATCATGTGTCACCAGAATTAAAGCTGATTTTTGCTGTTGATTGAGCTCCATCATTAAGCCCAAAACTTCCTGTGTATTTTTTGCATCTAAGTTGCCTGTGGGCTCATCCGCCAATAGACAACTTGGGTTGTTAATCAAAGCACGCGCAATTGCCACTCGTTGACGCTGACCACCAGAGAGTTCTGCGGGTCGATGATTGAGTCGGTTTTGCAGACCGATATCTGAGAGTAGTTTGCTAGATTTTTCAAGTGCTAAATGCGTGGCATCACCACGAATGAGTAGTGGCATTGCTACATTATCTAAGGCACTAAAATCTTTTAATAGATGATGAAATTGATAAATAAACCCTAAATGTTGTGCACGAAGGTTGGTAATTGCCTCTTCGCTGAGTTGTGATAAATCAGCGTTGTTGATCATAACTTTTCCAGTAGTGGGCTGGTCCATGCCACCTAATAAATTTAGCAAGGTGGATTTGCCACAGCCAGATTGTCCGATAATCGCCAATGACTCTGCAGGGTTAATTTCTAAATTTAGTGCATTTAATACGGGCGTTTTAATCTCACCGTCATTATAAGCATAACCCAAATTTTGACATTTGATAATCTTATTCATGGTTAAGTACCTTTGAGATCTGCAGCTTTCCTGCGCGTTTTGCAGGGTAAATGGAGGCAAGTACGACTAGGATAAAAGCCCCAACTGCAACCATAATCACATCATCTAAGTGAATCTCAGAAGGGAAACGGCTGATATAAAAGACATCTTTAGGGAAGAATTGAAAACCTAATATTGACTCAATCACACTAATCACAGATTCAATGTTAAGCGCAAGCATAACCCCTAATATTGTGCCTATAACAATGCCGATAATACCTATGGTAACGCCTTGATAAAAGAATAGTTTGACAATGCGTTTTGGTGTCATGCCGATGGTTCTGAGAATGGCAATATCGGCTTTTTTATCAGTAACCACCATTACCATCATTGAGACAATATTAAAGGTAGCCACAGCAATAATCAGTGACAATATAATGCCAATCATTTGTTTTTCAAGATTAAGCGCCTTGATGAAATTAGCTTTCTGCTGTGTCCAATCAACACCGTAATATTGTCCAGAATCTAGATCATTGACCGCTTCGTTGGTAATTTTTTTGGCATTAAATAAATCATCAACTTTGAGTCGGATGCCCGATACTTTGCCTTTCATCGCATATAACAACTGTGCTTGATGTAGCTCAATAAAGGCTAAATTATTGTCATATTCACCAATACCCGCATCAAAAATACCGCTAACTGTAAAACGCTTAAATCTCGGTTGCACTCCCATAATATTAGCGGATAGTTGTGGTGTTAATAAAGTAACTTTACTGCCAACCATTACACTTAATTTTGTTGCCAAACCTGAGCCAATTAAGATGCTAGACTTGTTTAATTCTGCATTGCCAGATTTTATTTTATCCAGTAAAACAGAGGTCTTTTTCTCTAACTTAGGTTGAATGCCTCTAATGCTGATGCCTTGTGAGCCAAACGAGGTATTGATAAGTGCGTATTTTTGTATATAAGGTGAGGCACTAACGACATTTGGGTGTTTGTTAATTTTTGCTTGTAATGCTTGCCAATCCTCAATTGTATCGCCGTATCCTGTAATGTAAGCGTGTGAAATAGCACCTAGTACTCTATCGCGCAGTTCTTTATGAAAGCCATTCATGACGGATAGCACGGTAATTAATGTTATAACGCTAAGCACCAATCCAACGATAGAGACGCCAGAAATGAAAGAAACAAAGCCTTTCTTTCGATTGGAGCGTAAATATTGGTTAGAAATTTTAAATTCGATACTCATAAGGCTAATATTTTGTCATAATTAGCACCTTAAAAGTAAAAGAAAGAAGGGGTGTATGTCAAATATAACGATTAAAGATAAAATTGACCAATTGGGCAACCTAATGATTGAAATTTTTCATATTGTTGGTTTGTTTGTGGTCGGTGTAACCATTGCATGGTCAGCAGTTAGTGAGTATTTGCTGATTATGACTCAAGAATCTAACTTTGCCTCGCTTAAGGATATTTTGCTTTTATTTATCTATTTAGAGTTAGGGGCAATGACCGGTATTTATTTTAAAACCCATAAAATGCCAGTTATTTTTTTGATATTTATTGCCATTACAGCCATTACGCGTTTTTTAGTGATTGATATGAAATCTTTGGTAGAGCATGATAAGTTTAACTTGCTTATTATGGTAGTTTCTATTTTGGTGCTATCAATTGCCGCAGGGGTGTTGAAATTTACCGAGAAGAAATATCAATCTAATGGTAATTATTAAGCATACAAAGGTGCTCTAGTAATGATGGATTTAAATATTCGCAGTACGGTTAATTATTTGTTATTGCCAGTCTCAGTGGTTTTTTATCTATTATCGTTTGTGAGAAAAATCTTGTATCGTATCGGTCTGCTATCCACATATCATTTTGATGCGCCTGTGGTGGTGGTGGGTAATATTACCGTTGGTGGTAGTGGCAAGACCCCCATTGTTATGGCCTTAGTTAAGCATTTTAAGCAGCAAGGTAAAAAGGTCGGGGTGGTTTCACGCGGTTATGGCGGTACACATACTAAAGGCAGTTTATTGGTTGATAAAAACACCTTAGCCAGTTTATCTGGTGATGAGCCTTTACTGATTGCCACTCAATCTGATGTATGGGTAATGGTGAATAAAAATCGTGCACAAGCAGTGAGAGATTTAATCACTCAATATAAGCTAGATATTGTTATTAGTGATGATGGTTTGCAACATTACGCCATGGGGCGCAGAGTTGAGATTGCAGTTGTAGATGGTGAGCGTCGTTTTGGCAATGGTTTCTTTCTGCCTGCTGGGCCGCTTAGAGAGCCAGTCGCAAGATTAAAAAGCGTCGATTTTGTCATTAACAATGGTGCACAGCATACAGGCGAATACACCTCAAAACTAACGCCAAAATCATTTATTAATTTATCTACAGGTGTGGCTCAATCACTTGATTTTTTTGAAAAGATAGCCTGTTACGCCGTGACGGGTATTGCTCATCCGCAGCGCTTTTTTGATACACTATCTAAGCTTGGTGTCTTGGTTGAACCTCACGCATTTTCTGACCATTATGCCTTTACTGAAAAAGATTTGAGTTTCGCCAAGGAATATCCAATTATTATGAGTGCTAAGGATTGTGTAAAATGTAGGCAATTCGCAACGAAGCAGATGTGGTATTTGCATTCTGAAGTTGATTTGAGCGATGATTTTTTGACAAAACTAGATGCTAAATTATGATGGATGAATCCCTATTAAAATTATTAGTTTGCCCACAAAGCATTGCACCACTCAAGCAAGTGGGCAATGAGTTGATTTGTGAAGAGAGTGGACTGGCTTACCCAATTATTGACGATATCCCAGTGTTATTGGTCGAAGAAGCAAGAAAAATAAATTAATGGATTTTTCTGTTATTATTCCTGCACGCTATGCATCAACTCGTTTGAGTGCTAAATTACTAAGAGATATTCACGGCAAGCCACTCATTCAATACACCTATGAAAATGCCCAAAAAAGCGGTGCATCTAATGTGATTATTGCCACAGATGATAAACGCATTGAGAAAGTTGCCAACGGTTTTGGCGCAACAACCTGTATGACCAGTGAGGCTCACACATCAGGCACTGCTCGTATTGCAGAAGTATTGGAAACACTGAGTATTAATGATGAACAAATCATTGTTAATGTGCAGGGTGATGAGCCAATGTTAGACGAGCAAGCGATCAAACAAGTGGCAAACAATTTGGCCAATTCTAAGATGCAAATAGCAACATTATGTGAAAATGTGACAGACAAGGCACAATATTTAGACCCAAATTGTGTGAAAGTGGTGTTTGATAAATTTGGCAAGGCGCTGTATTTTTCACGCTCACCTATTCCTGCTTTTCGAGATGAGGCAGATTTTAATACAGCGCTGTGTTTTAAGCATATTGGCATTTATGCTTATCGCTCAGGTTTTATCAAGCAGTATTTGACCATGAATAACTCAGACTATGAACAAGTCGAGAAATTAGAACAACTTACTGTGCTTAATGAAGGGTTTGATATACATGTTGCACTTGCTTGTGCCCCAACAGGTTTTGGTGTGGATACTGCTCAGGATTTAGAAAAAGTAAGGAAGGTATTACAGTGATCATTGATGGCAGGAAAATCGCACAAGATTTAAGGGCAGATATTGCGACTCAGGTAGCGTTACTTGGTCGCAAGCCAGGCTTGGCAGTGATTTTGGTGGGCGATGACCCAGCGTCTAGCGTGTATGTTCGCAACAAGGGCGATGCTTGTAAGGAAGCGGGTTTTTATGCTGAAAAAATTAACAAATCTAGCGATATTACTCAGGCTGAATTGTTAGCAGAAGTTGAGCGTTTAAATAATGATGATAGAGTTGATGGTATTTTGGTGCAATTACCATTGCCAAAACATTTGGATGCTAGCCAAGTGATTGAGGCCATTGATCCTACAAAAGATGTGGATGGTTTTCATAGCGAGAACATCGGAAAACTAATGCAAAATAAACCCTTTTTACGCCCTTGCACACCCAAAGGGGTGATGACCCTATTGGCAACAATAGGTGTTGGTTTAGTGGGTAAAAATTGTGTAGTGGTGGGTAGCTCAAACATTGTTGGACGACCTATGGCAATGGAGTTTTTAAACGCGCGTGCTACAGTCACGATTTGTAATAGTAAAACTCAAGATTTACCCAGAAAATTAAAACAAGCTGATATTATTGTGGTAGCTGTTGGCATTCCGAAAATGATTCAAGGTGAATGGATTAAGCAAGGTGCTGTTGTGATTGATGTTGGTATTAATAGATTAGACGGTGGCTCTTTGATTGGTGATGTGGATTTTGAGTCTGCCAAGGAAGTTGCTAGCTGTATTACACCAGTGCCTGGCGGTGTTGGACCGATGACCATTGCCACATTATTAGAAAATACATTAATCGCCTATAGGGTAAGGGAGGAAAAATGAAATTATTATTAAAAGGCTTTCGAAATGGACTGGGCGCAATTATCGCCTTTATTAGTTGGCTAATTCCAGTGAGCAAAGTTAAGCGCGGTGAATCCGAACAGCAAGAAGTGGACGAACAAACAGCCAATATCGAACTGTATCAATTTTTTGGTTGTCCATTTTGCATCAAGAGCAGAAGGGTGATTAGACGCTTAAATCTTAACATTGTTACCAGAGATGCACAAAATAGACAGGGTGTTTACAGGGCAGAATTACTCAAAGAAACGGGAAAGACCCAAGTGCCTTGTTTAAAAATTACTAAGGGTGATAAAGTTGAGTGGATGCTTGAAACTTCTCAGATTATTGCTTATTTAGAAAAGCGTTTTGGCTAAGATTGTCTAGGTAAGAAACTTTGTAATTGCTTAATAGTTGTGTTAAGTTCAATTTGAGAGTGAGCTGTAATATTGATATGCCCTAATTTTCTATCGGCGCGCTCTTCTTTGTCATATAAATGCAAATGCGTATTTGGCAGCTTAAGCACGGTATCAATCTCACCAATCTCACCAATAATATTAATCATTGCACACAATGGATGGGTTGGCGTGGTATCACCTAATGGCATACCAGTAATAGCACGCACATGGTTTTCAAATTGCGAAGTGTTGGCACCGTCAATGCTCCAATGTCCAGAATTATGCACGCGAGGCGCCATTTCATTTGCCACTAGTCCAGTTTCTGTTTCAAAGAGTTCAATGGTTAAAACACCGACATGGTTCATTTCATCAAGCAAAGTTTGCATATAGTGTTGCGCCGTTTTCTGCACTTCAGGGTCAATAGATTGAGCAGGTGCAATGGTTAATCGTAGGATGCCATCATGATGTGTATTTTCAACCAAGGGATAATATTTGTGATTGTTATCAGTATCACGCACTGCAATTAATGAAAGCTCTCGTTTGAAATTAACAAAGCCCTCAAGAATAGATTCTTTCGCCTTCATACTATTCCAAGCTTGGGTAATTTGAGCAGTATTGCGTATCAAAAATTGACCTTTGCCATCATAGCCCTCAGTGGCAGTTTTTAAGATGGCGGGTAGCCCAATTATTTCAACTGCTTGTTTTAAATCTTCTTCAGAATTCACCATTTTGTAAGGCGCACAAGGGATATTGAGTTGATTAAATAAGGCTTTTTCACGACCACGATGTTGCGTGGTGAATAGAGATTTTGTGCTAGGATGAACTGCAACTGTTTTGGCTATTTTTTTGACAGATTCTACATCCGTATTTTCACTTTCAAAGGTAATGACATCAGCAAAATCAACCAAAGATGCATTATCATTAATAAATAGTTGGCCTAATAGCGATGAAGGCTCATGATGAGAATTTCCCGAAAAACCAAATTGATGACCAAGCGAATAACCAGCAATAGCAAGCATTCTACCTAATTGACCCGCACCTAAAACACCGACTTTCATTTAGAGGGTAGGGTTGGGATTGTTGAGAACATCCTGTGTTTGTTTGACTCTGAAAGCAACAACTTTTTCTCTGAGGGTATTGTCTTCATTAGCAATAATTTGCGCTGCTAAGATACCAGCATTTTTTGCACCTGCCTCGCCAATTGCCAATGTACCAACTGGAATACCACCTGGCATTTGTGCGATAGATAATAGTGAATCTTGTCCGCTAAGTGCGCGTGATTGAATAGGAACACCTAAGACGGGTACGATGGTTTTACTTGCTACCATACCAGGTAAGTGCGCTGCACCCCCTGCACCTGCAATGATAACCTTTAGTCCGCGTTGACTGGCAGTGTTGGCGTATTCAAACATTAAATCAGGTGTGCGATGTGCTGATACCACTTGTACTTCATGTGGGATGCCAAATTCCTCCAACATTTCTACTGCATTTTTCATGGTTGGCCAATCAGATTTTGACCCCATAATAACACCAACAAGAGCATCCATTGATTTCTCCAAAATTTTTGTATGTTTAAATTATACTTAATTCAAAGTCTGGGTGTAAAAAAGGCAAATGCCCAGTATTAAGTAGGGTGAGTGATATATTCTGTGCTTTATACCATTTAACAATATCAACAGGTACTAAGGTATCTCGCTTGCCCAAGATGACTTGCACGGGTATTGTCAATTGTTTTAATAGCTTGCGTAGGTCAGACTTTAATAAAATATCCAAGCCTTGACTCAGTGCATTAGGGCTTGCAGGTAATGCATCAATAGAGCGATTAAGTGATTTGAGTTGTGCCTTATTGTCAGTTTGCAAGCTAATAAAACGTTTTAAACCTTTGGATAAATTGAGTTGTAAAGTGTTCGAGAATTGTTCAAAATTATCCGCATCAATGCCATAATTCCAGTCACTATCTTTGATAAATTTAGGTGTAGAGGCAAGCAAGATAAGTTGAGAGATTTTGATTTTTTTAGCAATATTTATTGCCAACAACCCACCCAATGACCAGCCTAATAATATTGGATTATCAGGCAAGATTTTAATAATTTCATCACACCATTCATTAAGCCCACCATCAACATTGGCACTTCTACCATGCCCGGGCAAATCAATAAGGGTGATGCGGTATTGGTTTTTATAGTCATCAATCAAGCTGTTAAACAATTCGGAATTAAACCCCCAGCCATGAAGCAACACCAAATCAACCCCAATACCTTGCGTGTTACTGTATAGCATATTTAAGTTGGGTGAGTAGTTGTTTAATTTGGTTTTGTGTATGGTTGGCACTTAGTGTTATTCTTAAACGCGCCGTATCTTTCGGCACAGTTGGTGGGCGGATGGCACCAACATAAAAGCCTGCATTTAGTAATTCTTTTGAAAGGTGAATTGCCTTTTCGCTACTGCCCACAATGAATGGCTGAATGGCACTATTAGAATTTTTCATGGGTAAGTTTAAGACTTTAGAAAGTTTTTTAAAATAACGAATATTGGCTAATAATTTAGCGTTTTGCTCACCCTGTTTAATCAGTTCTAAGCTTTTTAGTGTGGCAACACACAAAGCAGGTGCAGTCGCGGTGGTGTAAATATAAGGGCGTGATTTTTGGATTAAAAAATCAATCAAATCTTCATCACCAGCCACAAACGCCCCCATTGTGCCTGCAGCCTTACCTAGTGTTGCCATGTAAATCGAATTTTTTGGAATGATTGGCGCAAACACACCAAATCCATGTGCATCATCCTGCATTAAAAGCGCACTAGATTTTTTCACAGTTTTTTCAATACCTTTAATATCAGCCCGATCACCATCCATGCTAAATACTGTGTCAGTGGCAATTAATCCTTGCCCTGATTGTTTTGCTATTTTTTTTTCAAGCGCAATAATATCATTGTGTAAATAGCGCTGAAGTGGCAAACCAATCAAATGATTGGCGTCAATCAGCGAGGCGTGGTTAAGCTTGTCCTGTAATACCCAGTCAAGCTCATCTTTAAGTGCAGAAAACACCCCAATATTTGCCGTATAACCGGTTGAAAACAACAGTGCTTTTTCCTGCCCCGTATAATCAGCCAATTCCTCCTCTAACGCCTGATGTGCTGGCGTGTGTCCGCTAATCAAATGCGATGCACCAGCACCAACGCCGAATTTATCCACTCCTTGTTTGAACGCCTCTTTAACTTGTGGATGACTGGCAAGCGATAGATAGTCATTTGAGCAAAAATTTATCAATGATTTTCCATTGATAATCATCTGCGTATTTTGTGTATTTTCAGATATTTTTCTTGAGCGATAAAGATGGCTCTGTTTAAGGCTTGATAATTTTTTTGAAAAATCCATGAATCTATTTTATAGCTTGTAAGGCAACTTGATAATACAATATAATT
>NZ_CDSC02000042.1 GCF_001298715.1 Bathymodiolus azoricus thioautotrophic gill symbiont | reverse complement strand
GCTGTAATGGTCCAATCAATTTAGACACATTTCAAGCCACTTTTTTCAATTCAGCCATCTTTTGAGCAGGTGTAATACCATTTATAAAAAATAAGGAACCCTGTAAACCAGATTGTGTAAAGTCCTCTCTAAAAAATCATAGCACTAACCCGTTTACTCCGCTTTGACTCCTCTTTTTATATTATTTAACACCTATTTTTTTTAAATGAGAAAGACGAGAGACTTTGGCTCTAGCGTCAGCCGCTCGATGAGCATTATTTAAGCGAGTTTTTTTATTACCTCGAGAGAGACTATCTTTAAATAATAAACCATCAGGGTCTAAATCCCTAAAAGTGATTTCAAATTTAAAAATTGTACGACCCACTCTAACAGGAATAGTTCTAATATGCCAATACAATTTATCACAAATTTCCTGAATTGCTGGAGCATAAACCCGAGCACGAAAAACATTATTATCCCAATAAGTATGATTTTCATCAATAGACAATAACTGCTTCAATTCAGTAAGATCAACATGCCACCAACCAGTACCATCTGGCTGCATATACTGCATTAATTTTTCATAAATACGAAGGCTAGCAAACTTTTTAAATCGCAAAGTTTGAGCAAGTTCTAACCTTGTGTAATCACCATCAAGTCCCTGAATAAAAGGAAGGAAATTACGGGAAAAAGCGAGAGAAGTGTAACCTTCACCAACCGCATATCTAGCAGTATCAAAAATAGAGTATTTCTCATAAGTAAAAGTATCAATGGAAACTTTAATAGTAGCAGATAACAAAAAATTAGTAGCAATTTTTAAATCTCGGTATCGATGTTTATCATCAATACCTAGCAATTTACCAAATTCACTAGCAGTAATAGTATGCAATTTCCCATCATCAGAAATAACATCATTAGCATCAATATAACGAAGCATTATATTAAATAAATGTGATGAATTCACAGGCATTTTATAAATAGCACTAACAAGAGAGTTAGACTTAATAACAACAGAGTGTTTAATTTCTTTTTCCATAAAAATAAATAATTATTTAATAAAATAAACATATTATAAACGAACAATAACTAAAAAAGTAACTTTTTTAAAAAAGTTACTTTAAACCACCAAAAGTGTTACTTTAAACCACCAAAAGTGTTACTTTAAACCACCAAAAGTGTTACTTTTAAACCAGAAAACCCTTACAGAGCAAGGGATGTAGAGCCCTAAAAGGGGGTATAAGGTATGAAAAGGTAAAAAATCAAGAGCAAAAAACAAAAATAAAGAGAAAAAATCAAGAGCAAAAAACAAAAAGCAAGAGCAAGAGCAAGAGCTTAC
>NZ_CDSC02000314.1 GCF_001298715.1 Bathymodiolus azoricus thioautotrophic gill symbiont | reverse complement strand
GTTGTTTTATTTGCTAAGGTCGAATATATGAATAACCTTGTTGTTGTAGTTCGCCAATCCTAACCACGCCAGCGGGTGTTTTATCAACACCGTCAGTTAATGTTGGGAAATGACCTTTCTTTCTCTTAAAACCACGCATAGTATTTTGACAAGCACTAAATTTAATATTATTTAATGCCATGCTCTCTACGCGACTGGTATTTTTATTATTGGTTGTTAAAATACTCAAACCTGGACCAAAAGCAACAATTTCAATATCTACTTTATCTGCACCACCATAATGCTTTTGTAAGTTAACTGCATTATTAAGTGCAATTTTTTGTGTTTTAGCATCATCTGTACTAACTTGAATGACATATTTTGGATTAGCTGCTTGAACATTTAGTGTTAGCAGTACTAATGTAGCAATACTTAGTAGTATTTTTTTCATTTTATCCCCAAGAGTTATGTAAAAATATCCTTCAAATAAAAGGTATTAAACTATTCTACACCAATTTTTTGAGTATGGCATAATAAAAACCATCAAACTCATAACAGGGTGTTTGCTGCCTGCCATGAGTGGTTTCAAGCCCCCAATCAAGCATGATTTTCTCTTCTATTGCATCTGAGTGGTTTTGTAAAAACTGCGCAATTTGGTTTTCATTTTCATTTTTTAGGATGGAGCAGGTGGCGTAGAGTAATGTACCACCTGGTTTAAGCATGGTCCATAAATTATTGAGAATGTCTTTTTGTAGAGCAACTAAAGCACTGATATCTTTAGGTTTACGTAGTAATTTGATATCAGGATGACGACGAATAACACCAGTGGCCGAACAGGGTGCATCAAGAAAAATTTTGTCAAAGTGTTGACCATCCCACCAATCTTGCGTTTGTGCTTTGCCTTGAAAAAGTGTGATA
>NZ_CDSC02000007.1 GCF_001298715.1 Bathymodiolus azoricus thioautotrophic gill symbiont | reverse complement strand
GTTTGATGATATAAATTCAACATTTGACCAAATACTTGATAAGTCGCTTTACGATACTCCTTTAATGCTTGAATGGAACACTTGGCGTGCAATGACAATGTTAGATGGAGGAATAATTAAAGCAAATCTTAAATTTGACGATTTTGGAAATCCAATGTCCACAGCACAAGGAAATATGGCAGATATTGTTTGTGATTATGGCGACTTTGGTCTAACAGTAGAAGTAACAATGCAAGGTGGTCAACGACAATACGAAACAGAGGGAGAGCCTGTTACCCGACACCTTGCAAAAGTTAAACGAGAAACAGATAAACCTGCATACTGTTTTTTCATTGCTCCGAATATAAATGAAGCCTGTATTGCTTATTTTTACGGATTACATAAAATAAATATCAGTTATTATGGTGGAAAATCCACAATTGTTCCGCTTCCATTAAGTATTTTTCTTAAAAATGGTTGAAGACTCGCATAAAGCTAGTTACGTTCCTAAACCAAAACATGTGCAACACTTTTTTTGAAAGGTCCAACGAATTAGCGGAGGCTACGGACAACGAAAAAGATTGGTATAGTGGTATTAAAGAAAATGCACTCAATTGGTTGGCTAATTAGTCGCCCCTTAAAAACCCACCCCAACCAAACCAAAACCACCCATTTTGCCAACCATCCAAATCAACAAAACTGCTTTTTTATCCAACACCACAAAAAACCTTAGGTATTTTACAAAAAATAAGCCCAGTTTTT
>NZ_CDSC02000146.1 GCF_001298715.1 Bathymodiolus azoricus thioautotrophic gill symbiont | reverse complement strand
CTGATAATTCTTCTTCCATTGCATAAACCTCCGTCAAGATTGATGCATCAATCAAACCTGCTTCGATTTCTCTAAGTGCAACAACAGTCACTTTATCTTTGCCAACATCTAAGGTTGACTTATAACCACCAGAACTTAACTGGTGTGCACGCTTAGCTGCTACCAATACCAACTCAAAACGATTATCTACAAAATTTAAACACTCTTCAACAGTCACTCTTGACATAATTTCAACTTATAAATACGATAAAATGGACAATTTTACACGAAAACAACTTCAAAGGATATTTGATGAGCCGACTAATTGTTTTAGATACCGAAACTACGGGTATTGAGCCTTCTGAAGGTCATCGCATCATTGAAATTGGTTGCACCGAAATCGTTGATAGAGAAATCATTGAAAGCAATGAATATCATCAATACATCCAGCCAGAGCGTCTGGTGGGTGACTCTGAAAGAATTCACGGTATTAAGGATAGCTTTTTAAAAAACAAACCAAAATTTGAAGAAATTGCTGAAGAATTTTTAGAATATATTGAAGGCGCCACTTTGGTTATTCACAATGCACTATTTGACCTTGGTTTCTTAAATCATGAATTGCAACGAATGGGTGTTGAACAAACCATTGAAGACAATTGCACCATTATTGATTCCTTAGAAATCTCTAAACAACAACGACCTGGTGGTATGCACAATCTTGATGCGCTTTGCCGACGCTTTGAGATTGATGCCAGTGCGCGTACCGTTCACGGTGCATTACTTGACGCACAAATCTTAGCGCAAGTATATTTGGCAATGACGGGTGGACAATCCACCTTGTTTAATGAAAACCAAAGTAGTCAACAAAATAGCGAGGTTACAATTTCAAGAGTTGATTCTAATCGCGCTAAAATCAAGGTAGTTTTAGCCAATAAAGAAGAACTTAAAGCACACAATACATATTTTGAACATTCTTAAAGTGAATTAGCGTTGACTACAAGACTTAACAAAGTATAATTATCGTTTTTTCGGAGTGTAGCGCAGCTTGGTAGCGTACCTGGTTTGGGACCAGGTGGTCGAAGGTTCAAATCCTTTCACTCCGACCATATTTTGCGCCCTTAGCTCAGCTGGATAGAGCAACGGCCTTCTAAGCCGTAGGTCACACGTTCGAATCGTGTAGGGCGTACCATACAGTTTATGGCGGGAATAGCTCAGTTGGTAGAGCCCCGGATTGTGATTCCGGTTGTCGCGGGTTCAAACCCCGTTTCTCGCCCCACTTTTAAAGGGATTGACTAGCAATCCCTTTTTTTTGTTTTTAAAGAAGATACTACAAAAATACAAACTTTGTTAATCATTAAAACTTTTCAATCACTTAAATCATCATAACTAACTTAAGTGTTTTTATAGGTGCTTTAAGTTTTAGCAAGTCAATTTGTTGCTTATTGTTCTTTATTTTTGAAGTAACAGGCAAGCTAACGCCTGTCTTATCATTCAACCCTTTCGGTGTTATATCTAGTCAAAGTGTCGCCTTGTCGCTTAATCTTTAATGCAGCGAACACTAAAATTGTAA
>NZ_CDSC02000100.1 GCF_001298715.1 Bathymodiolus azoricus thioautotrophic gill symbiont | reverse complement strand
CCGCGTTTTTTCAAATCGGTATCCATAATGGTGGCAAATTCATAGGCAGGACCAAAACAAGAGGCACCTTGTACCGCACCCACAACAATTGGACCACCACCATTGGCACAAAAATTTTCCCAATCATGACACGCAGTCTCAGCGTGTGCTGTGGTACAAATAGAAACACTGTGTCCGTCCGGACCCAGGCCTTGGACTTCATCAAATGCCAATTTAGGACCAGTGGCCAATACTAAGTAATCATAATCAACAACTTTGTCACCAACCATTACTTGGTTTTCGTTCGGTTTAATTTGGGTTGCTTCGCCAACAATCAAGTGGATATTCTTACGCTTTAATCTCGGTGCAAGCTCAAAACTAATGTCATCTGCACTGCGCCAACCAACTGCTAACCATGGATTTGATGGAATAAAGTTAAAATTTGGGTTGTTCGAGATAACCGTTACTTCGTGATCTTTACCTAATGTTTTCTTTATATCGTAAGCAAATGGCAATCCGCCTGTGCTTGCGCCAATAACAACAATATGTGCCATATTATTTCCTTAACTATTATTTAATAACTCTATATTATTGGTTGTGTTATGTTTATTGTCAAATGTATAAGAATATTATTGTATTTTAATGCAGATAATATAAGGCACAACTCAATAAAATTACTTTCAATCTTTATCATTTAAACTGTATAATTCGCATTTTTTGTGGATGTGTAACATTTTTGAGGTTTTGGCAATGAATACTAAAGTGCCGAAAATTCAATTAACCATCTTATTAGCATCTATTGCTTATTTCTCCACAGCAAGTGCAGGTCTTTCTGCGCTTTACGGGGGGTTGATTAGCTTGGCTAATACAGTGTTGGTTAATAGACACATAAATAAACAAGAAAATGATGTTGCCATCAGCGCCCAAACAGGTGTTAGAATGATGATCATTAGCGTAGTGATGCGTATGGCGATGATAGTGAGCTTAACTTTAATAGGGAAGTTTATTTTAGGACTAAATGCAGACGCTTTAATTATTAGTTTGGTTTTAGGAATATGTGGTTTTTTAATGGATAAGGTTTTGGGGGAATAATGTCAGCAGGAAATGAACTTATCGCTTCAAGTGATTACATCAAACACCACCTACAGAACTTAACCTATGGTCAGTTCCCTGACGGTCATTGGGGTTTAGCACACAGTGCCGCAGAAGCTAAAGAAATGGGCTTTATGGCATTGCATTTAGACACACTAGGGGTTTCATTCTTATTAGGTGCAATATTCTTATTCTTTTTCTACCGTGTTGGCAAAAAAATGACCACTGACACGCCTTCAGGTGCTCAAAATTTTGTTGAAAGTATTATCGACTTTATTGATGAAAATGTTCGTGGCTCATTTAACGGTAAAAACCCATTGGTTGCGCCTTTAGCATTAACAGTATTTATTTGGATTGTGCTAATGAATACCATGGACTTGGTGCCTGTTGATTGGCTGCCATATGTAGCTCAACAAATTGGCGTAGCCTTTGGTGCTGACCCGCACCATGTATTCTTTAAAGTAGTGCCAACCACAGACCCAAATGCGACCTTTGGTCTGGCGATCGGCGTATTCTTATTGATGCTGTTTTACAGTATTAAAATAAAAGGCTTTGGTGGCTTTACTGCTGAATTAACCTTGCATCCATTTTCATCTAAAAACCCTTTTCTTAAAGTTTTATTAATTCCGGCTAATTTTTTCTTAGAATTTGTCTCTCTAATTGCAAAACCAGTATCACACTCATTACGTTTATTCGGTAATATGTACGCAGGAGAGATGATTTTCATCTTAATCGCATTATTACCGTGGTGGACTCAGTGGACGCTATCATTGCCATGGGCAATTTTCCACATTTTAATCGTATTACTACAAGCCTTTATCTTTATGACTTTGGTTATTGTGTATATGGATATGGCGCACGATAAAGGCCATTAATTTTAAAAAAAATAGGAGTAAGAAAATGACAGAAGTACAAGCAACATTATTTTTAGCGGGTTCGATTTTAATGGGTTTAGGTGCATTAGGTGCAGCAGTAGGTATCGGCATTCTAGGCGCAAGATTCTTAGAAGGTGCAGCGCGTCAACCAGAACTTATCCCCATGCTTAGAACACAAATGTTCATCGTAATGGGTCTAGTTGATGCGGTTCCAATGATTGCAGTAGGTATCTCAATGTATATCTTATTTGCAGTAGCTGGTTAATAAATACTTTTTTTAAAGCAGGGTTTAAGCTATGAATATTAATATGACGATGCTCGGACAATTACTCATGTTCGCCATGTTTACATGGTTCTGCATGAGGTTCGTATGGCCGCCAATTGTTGCTGCCATGGAGGAGCGTAAAAAGCGTATTGAAAGTGGTTTAATTGCAGCAGAGCGTGGATTATCAGAACACAAAGAGGCGCAGAAAAAAGCTCAGGAATTGCTTGAGAAGTCTAAGAACCAAGCATCTGAAATTATTGCCAATGCAACCAAACAAGCATCAAGCGTAGTTGAAGATGCCAAGAATATCGCTTCTCAAGAAGCACAACGCATCAAAACGCAAGCGCATGGGGAAATTGAACAAGAATCTCAGCGAGTGCGTAACGAGTTAAAAGACCAAGTGTCTGACTTAGTTATGCAGGGTGTGAATACTATCTTGGATAAAGAAGTAGATACTAAAACACATCAAAGCATGTTAAAGAAATTGTCACAGACACTATAGGACTGAGAAGTGGAGCTAACAACAATTGCCAAACCTTATGCTAATGCAGTTTTTGAGATTGCTCAGCACAATAAATCTCATGCGCACTGGAGAGGGGTTTTAGAGGTGGGCGCATCTGTAGCAAATGATGCAACAATGCGTGCGTTTGTTGCATCACCTAACTCGACTAAAGCCAACAAAGCAAAAACAATTGTCACAATATTTACCTCGGCGCTAGACAGGGCATTAAGTAAACAAGAAAAGACATTTATTGGCTTATTGTTAGAAAATGACCGCATTAATGCGTTGCCGAGTATTCTGGAATTATTTGATGCAATGTCTAATTTAAGCAGTGATGCTAAAGCATTTCATGTGATTAGCGCTTATAAATTAAACAAGAAAGAAGAAGATCAAATCGTTAAAGATTTGTCTGATAAATACAAAACAACGATCAGCATTGATACCGAAATAGATGAGGATTTAGTCGGTGGCGTGGTGATTAAAGAAGGCGATAAGGTAATTGATTTGTCAATCAAAGCGCGTGTAAACGAACTTGGTTCACGGTTGTCGGTTGCACATTAATTTTATATAAACAATAAAAGAGGAATAGTTATGCAATTAAACGCAAGCGAAATTAGTGATTTAATTAAAAAACAAATAGAAGGTTTTGATTTTGCAACTGAAGCACGCACAGAAGGCACCATAATCAGTGTGAGTGACGGCATTGTTCGTATTCACGGCTTGGCTGATGTTCAATTTGGTGAAATGCTTGAGTTCCCTGGCAATACATTTGGTATGGCGCTTAACTTGGAGCAAGATTCAGTTGGTGCAGTAGTACTAGGTGACTATTTACACCTTTGTGAAGGTGATACCGTTAAATGTACCAAGCGTCTAGTGGAAGTACCCGTTGGCGAAGCCATGATGGGTCGTGTTGTTAATCCACTGGGTAAGGCAATTGACGGTAAAGGCGATATTGACAGCAAAGAGTCGTATCCATTAGAGATTATTGCACCCGGTGTTATTGACCGTCAATCAGTTGACCAGCCGATTCAAACAGGTATTAAGGCAATTGACGCAATGGTACCTGTTGGTCGTGGACAACGAGAGTTGATTATTGGTGACAGACAAACTGGCAAAACTGCAGTTGCAATCGATGCGATTATTAACCAGAAAAATACAGGTGTTAAATGTGTTTATGTCGCGATTGGTCAAAAAGACTCTTCAGTAGCGGCAGTTGTGCGTAAGTTAGAAGAGCATGGTGCATTAGAAAACACAATTATCGTTTCAGCAGGTGCTGCTAACTCACCAGCATTGCAATATATTGCACCTTATGCAGGTTGTGCGATGGGCGAATACTTCCGTGACCGTGGCGAAGATGCATTAATTGTTTACGATGACCTTACTAAACAGGCATGGGCATACCGTGAGGTATCACTACTACTCAAGCGTCCACCAGGGCGTGAAGCGTATCCAGGTGATGTATTCTACTTGCACTCTCGCTTACTTGAACGAGCGTCGCGCGTAAACGCAGAGTATGTTGAAAAGTACACTAATGGTGAAGTTAAGGGTCAAACAGGCTCGCTAACTGCATTGCCAATTATTGAAACTCAAGGTGGTGATGTATCAGCATTCGTACCAACCAATGTAATTTCTATTACGGATGGTCAGATTTTCTTAGAAACTGACTTATTCAACTCAGGTATTCGCCCAGCGATTAATGCAGGACTATCAGTATCACGAGTGGGTGGTGCAGCGCAAACTAATATCATTAAGAAATTAGGTGGCGGTATTCGTCTAGACCTTGCACAGTACCGTGAATTAGCAGCATTTGCACAGTTTGCATCAGATCTTGATGCAGAGACTAAGGCTCAAATTGACCGTGGTCAGCGTGTTACAGAATTGATGAAGCAAAATCAATATACACCATTGTCAGTGGCTGAAATGACAACTTCACTCTTCGCTGCAAACTCAGGCTCATTAGATGACATTGAGGTAAGCAAAGTGGTTGATTTTGAGGCAGCATTGATTACTTATATGAATGCAAACCAAACTGCATTGATAAACAAAATCAATGAAAATGGCGACTACAACGACGATATTGCTAGCGAGTTACAAGCGGCAATTGATGATTTTAAGGCAAACCACACTTGGTAAAATAATATGGCAGGCGGAAAAGAAATTAGAGCGCAGATTTCGAGTATTAAAAATACTCAGAAAATCACATCGGCCATGGAAATGGTGGCAGCCTCTAAAATGAAAAAAGCACAAGACAGAATGATGGCATCACGCCCTTATTCTGAGAAGATTGCCAAAGTTATTGGTCATTTGGCTTATGCACATTCGGAGTTTGAGCATCCTTACATGAAGGAAGTAGGTAATGTTAAGCGTATTGGCATTATCATTGTTTCTAGCGACAGAGGCTTGTGTGGTGGTTTGAATACAAACTTATTTAGAAGTGTGCTAAAAACAATCGTTGATTATCAGGCACAAGGTATTGAGGTTGAACTTTGCACTATTGGTAAAAAGGCCACCTCGTTTTTCAAAAATACAGGCTTAGCCATTAAATCAGTATTAACAGATTTAGGCGATGCGCCACAATTTGATGACTTACTAGGCACAGTTAAGGTTATGTTAGACGCCTATGATGCTGGTGAAATTCAACAGTTATCAGTGGCTTATAACAAGTTCGAAAATACCATGACACAAGTACCCACAGTATCTCAGTTAGTACCCATGGTTGCTGGAGAAGTGCAGGGCATGGATTATCACTGGGACTATATCTATGAACCAGATGCTCAGGAAGCATTGAGTGCATTATTGGTGCGTTATATTGAGGCTTTGGTTTATCAGGGCTTGGTTGAAAATATCGCTTGTGAGCAATCATCTCGTATGGTTGCAATGAAGAGTGCGACTGACAATGCGGGCGATATGGTGAAGGATTTAGAGTTGGTTTACAATAAAGCGAGGCAAGCGGCAATTACTCAGGAAATTTCTGAAATTGTTAGTGGCGCCGCTGCAGTATAAGTTTAATAATAAGAATTTAAAAAGAGGAAAAGTAAAATGAGCAACGGAAAAATTACACAAATTATTGGCGCGGTTATCGATGTTGAATTTCCAGAGAATAATATTCCAAATATTTATGACGCCCTAATAGTTATTGAAACAGGGTTAACACTAGAAGTGCAACAGCAATTAGGTGATAATGTGGTTCGTGCCATTGCAATGGGTAGTTCAGAAGGCTTAAAAAGAAGTTTGGAAGTTTCTAACACTGGTTCAGCAATTAAAGTTCCAGTAGGCACTAAAACACTTGGACGCATTATGAATGTATTGGGTGAGCCTATTGATAACGCAGGTGATATTGCTCCAGAGGCCGAATGGGAAATTCATCGTAGCGCCCCTGCTTATGATGAATTAGCACCTGCAGCAGAATTATTAGAAACAGGCATTAAGGTAATTGACCTAGTTTGTCCGTTTGCTAAGGGTGGTAAAGTTGGCTTATTCGGTGGTGCAGGCGTCGGTAAAACCGTTAACATGATGGAGCTTATTCGTAACATTGCGATTGAACACTCAGGTTACTCTGTATTTGCTGGTGTTGGTGAGCGTACTCGTGAGGGTAACGACTTCTACCACGAGATGAAAGAATCAAATGTATTAGATAAAGTATCCCTTGTTTATGGTCAAATGAATGAGCCACCGGGTAACCGTCTTCGTGTTGCCTTAACGGGTTTAACCATGGCTGAATACTTTCGTGATGAGGGTCGCGATGTCTTATTATTTATTGATAACATTTATCGTTATACACTTGCGGGTACTGAAGTATCGGCATTGTTAGGTCGTATGCCTTCAGCAGTAGGTTACCAGCCAACACTAGCAAGTGAGATGGGCGCTCTACAAGAACGCATTACCTCAACTAAGAAAGGTTCAATTACTTCAATCCAAGCGGTATATGTACCAGCAGATGACTTAACTGACCCATCACCAGCAACAACATTCGCACACTTAGATGCAACGGTTGTGTTATCGCGTCAAGTAGCAGAATTAGGTATTTACCCTGCAGTAGACCCACTAGATTCTACTTCACGCCAACTAGACCCACTCATCGTTGGCGAAGAACACTACAATGTGGCACGAGGTGTACAAGGCGTACTACAACGCTACAAAGAGCTTAAAGACATTATTGCAATTTTAGGTATGGACGAATTATCTGAAGAAGACAAGCAGTCTGTTTCTCGTGCTCGTAAAATTCAACGCTTCCTCTCTCAGCCATTTTTCGTGGCAGAAGTATTCACGGGTGCAACTGGTAAATATGTATCCTTAAAAGATACAATTTCTGGCTTTAAAGCAATTCTTGAAGGTGAGTTGGACGACTTACCAGAGCAAGCATTCTATATGATGGGCTCTATTGATGAAGTTCGTGCAAAAGCAGCGGAAGCGTCTGCAGAGAAGGCTTAAAATGTCAAGTATGCAAGTTGATGTCGTAAGCGCTACTGAATCACTCTATTCGGGTGAAGCAAAGTGTGTATTTGCGCCTGCATCAACAGGTGAATTGGGCATCTATCCAAAACACACTGCATTATTGTCAACTTTAAAGCCAGGCGAAGTTCGCATTGAAACCGACAAAGGCGTTGAGTCTATTTATGTTTCTGGCGGTATCGTTGAAATACAACCCGATGTGGTTACTATTTTTTCTGACACTGCTATTCGTGCAAGTGATCTAAATGAAGCCAAGGCATTAGAGGCTAAACAGCGTGCAGAAGCAGCAATGGAAGGTGCGACTGAAAATCAAGATATTTCAGCAACCCAAGCTGCGCTTGCTGAGTCAATGGCGCAACTACAAATGATTAGCAAAATGCGCGGTAAAAAAGCATAAAGGCAAGTATGAAAAAAAATATTATTTTAATGTTGACACTTATTGCTTTATTGGCAGGTTGTAACTCAATGCCTTTAACCAAACAGCAGGTAAACAAAGTTCAAAGTATCGCTATTATTAACAATTTTCCCCAATATCCTAGTTTTTCATTTATTGGAACAACAACCTTTCAAAA
>NZ_CDSC02000211.1 GCF_001298715.1 Bathymodiolus azoricus thioautotrophic gill symbiont | reverse complement strand
GTTCGTAGGTCAATTGTGTATATTTTTGCATGTTTCACTCCTTTTTCTTGTCGGATTAAGGGTGGTTAATATACCCTTTGGCCGACTAATTGAGTGTTGCACTTATAATGTGAATCTAAGAGTGATCAGATGAAATGATTTTTCAAGTATTTTTATTTTCGTAAGTTATTGTTTTTACTAAAAATTATAAATTAAGGTAGCCTGCCTATATTATGTTAGAAACGGGGGATTGCTTATTTTTTGTATTCTTGCTGATTATCACTAAGCATAAGCTTATAATTAAAGGGAAGTCAATTTTGTAGGATTACAGTAAAATATCATTTACTAAAATTCAAATGTGTGTCCATCATGTGTAATCTAAAAATTCAATGAGTACAAAAGCAATTCCTATCTATATTATTAACTTAGACAGAAGTCCTGATAGACTGCATTATGTGAGTAAACAGTTATCTAAGATAGAAGCGCTATTTGAAAGAATAGTGGCAGTTGATGGTAGTCAACTTGAAGTTGAAGCATTGCAGTATTACCAACGGCAATCAAAGCGTTCATGGAGTCATTATACGACTTTATCTGCTGGGGAAATTGGTTGCGCTCTTAGTTGGCATAGTGCTTGGCAGATAACATCAGAGCATAAATCCAAGGCATGTATTGTATTGGAAGATGATATTAAAATACACAGTAATTTTAAAAGTACAATCAACACTTTGTTTAAAAATTTAGATGAGAATATTGTTATTGACTTATCTGGTAAAAAAGGCGTTATAGAAAAAGAAAGAAAAAATATTGATGACATTACACTTATTCGCTATCAAACACCACCACTTGGAAACTTAGGTGCCATTTATGGAAAATTAGCAACTCAAGTTTTTTTAAATAAGATGCAAAATTTTAAAGCACCTGTTGATACATTACAACAAATGCTTTGGCAGCATAATGTTCAAACATGGTCTTTAGAAATAGGTTGTTTATCTCATCAAGATTGCGATGTAGGTGGTTCAACAATTGCAACCCAGAAAAAGAAAATATTATCAAAAGTAAAAAAAGAATTGTGCCGTCCTTTGTGGAGAGCGTGGATTATTATTAAAAATCTTTTATCAAATTATCCAAACAAATAGAAGGAAATAAAATTTATTTATTGCATAGAGACCTTTGCATAATGATTAATAAGCACTAAAGTACCCTTAGTCTTATTAAGCGTGGATTTAAAAAATGTTCAAATTAATAAAATCTATTATTTTGTTAATCATCCATCATTATGTAAAGCC
>NZ_CDSC02000104.1 GCF_001298715.1 Bathymodiolus azoricus thioautotrophic gill symbiont | reverse complement strand
TTTGTCTAGGGTTATTGTTAGTTTTATTGTTATAAATCAATGTTTTGTGTGGTTTTTAAGGGCTGACTAATTATTTATTAGTTTATCCTTAATATTTTCACCCATCATCATATTGTAATGCTCTATATGTCCTGTATCTTTAAATATATATTTAAAAACACTCATAAATTTTTCCTGAACATCATCTCTATGTTCCATATATAAATCATCTGATATACCATGTGAGCCCTCATTAATCCAACTAAGGAGTGCTTTTCCTATTTCTTGGTCTTCATCTTTTAATGTTTTAATTAAACGATTATTATTACTGTATCGACCTATAATAGTAAAATAATATTCAATAATTCTCCTCATTGTGTTCTGAATAGCTGTATTTGAGATATTTTTTCTATCTTTTAATTCTTGCCATAGTAGCTCGTAAGAAGTTTTAATAGGATTTTTAATTCCATAGCTTTCAATACTAGAAATTTTATTGTTTTTTCTCAGTATCCAATAGTTTGTATATTTATTTTCTGTTTCTCTACTATTAATAAATGAGACTTCTTTATGGAAATAAATATTATGTGTTAAAAATATCACTTGTTTAATGTTGCCTGTATCATTTTTGGTGTCTTCTATTATTTGTTTTAAAAGCGTACTTACAATAAATAACACATTGCTATCTAAACTAGATACAGGGTCATCCACTACTAATA
The DNA here is from genome assembly GCF_001298715.1 of Bathymodiolus azoricus thioautotrophic gill symbiont. Classification (GTDB taxonomy): domain Bacteria; phylum Pseudomonadota; class Gammaproteobacteria; order PS1; family Pseudothioglobaceae; genus Thiodubiliella. The sequence goes on along the minus strand of NZ_CDSC02000104.1, from coordinate 1,773 downwards.
TTTTATTATTGGCTATATTACTTTTATCTGTAGAGCCTTTAGTTAATTGAATAAAATATAATAATGTTATGAAAGTTATTTCGCCCTCGCTTAGGCTAGTTTGTGCTAAATCACCATTTTCTCTTTTTAATTGATATTTATTTTTATCTTCGATTGATGGTTCTATGCTAAAGTTTAAAAAGCTAAACTTTATTAGTGTTTTATTAATAAAATCAATGGTAACCTGAGTGCCAATTCCATATTGGCTTAGCTTTTGAATATCTTCTTCAATAGATGTCCATTTTGTTTGTTTATCTTTGTGTTCTTGTGTTAACTTCTTTATGCCTTTTTCAAGACCTTTTATTTTTTCCTTATATTCTTCAATCATATCAATATTGTCTTGAGCGATAAAACTCCAAATATCAATAATTAATTTTTCTTTTTCTTTTTGAAGATTAGCAACAACACTATTATGGGCTGTAATTTTTTTGTTGCTATCATCAATAAGTTGTTTTAATTGCTCCAATTGCTCTGTAGTAGAAGCTAGCTCAATATCTCTACTAGGTTCTTTAATTTTCTTTTCTAACAAACATTTATTAGTGTTAGACTTACTAACAAGAGCAATTAATATATTTGAAAATACTTCAATATCCATTTCGATATTTTGATTACTATTTACCTTTCTTTTAATATCTTCTAATTGATTTGTTAAACTATTTAATGATGATTGGTAGCTTAATTGATATTTTTCAATACCTGATATTTGCTCTAAATATTCTTTGTCAAAATATTTTTTTAATTGTTCTTTAAAATCATCTGTAATTGTTTCTTCTTGACAAAAAGGGCAAGTTTTACTTTGTAGATAATTTCTACCTTGATTAACCCAATCGTCAATATTTAAGTGTTGTATCAATTTAGAAATATTGATATCAGATTTTCCTATTATTTTAGTTTTCCAAATTAGATTATTTTCAATTTTTTGAATATCATCAAAAACAATATCCATCAAAGGGTCTATATGTTCTGGCTGTCGTCCAAAAATAATAATTGATTTCTTTTTCAATTTGTCAATATTCGATAAAGGTGAATCATTATCTATAGCACACTTAAGTAATTCTTCCTTAAATAATTCTTGTCTGCCAAAACCCTTAAAAGCCTTTTTAAAAAATGGCTCATATTTTTTATAAATATCTGACCAAGCTTTTTTTTTGAAATCCTCCTCGGTATTATTTTTCTTATTTTTTTGTTCTTGTAATGTACCTTTCTTGACTATACCTTCTTGTTTTATTCTTTCTAATTCACTTTTCTTAGTTTCGATTTGTTCTTGTTTTTCTATATTCTCTTCGCCTATCGTAAATACACCATCAATAGAGTCATTAGAGAAATATTTCTTACGAAACTCTTTGTTGTAAACAAGAATATCTAATGCATGATCATCTTTCCAGGTATACGAGCAATCATTATTTATGGTATTTGATTCCCTTAGAAAGTTTGAAATGGTGGTTTTACCACTTCCATTTGCACCATAAATAAAATTAATTTTTTTTAAATTTTTTATTTTTATTCCTGAATCATTAAAGCTTGCACGGTTTTGTATTCTTATTTCACTAATCATAATTCTCCTTTAAATGCTTTTTGCAAAATTGATTTTTGGCGAATTCAACCTATAAGTGCAACACTTCAGTTTAAAAAATAGTCTTTACCAGTTAACCCAGCAAAAACCTCAAACAGGGTCTTATACCCCAAGCATTTCCTAGGTCTATTATTCATTAAATCTGTTGCCTTAAAAGCCTC
>NZ_CDSC02000065.1 GCF_001298715.1 Bathymodiolus azoricus thioautotrophic gill symbiont | reverse complement strand
TTAGCGGGCTTTTTTTAGTTTAAGAATGTTTACAAAATTTCATCAAGATTTGTAAATACTCTTTGGTGCCTAGAATGGAATGTCATCGTCAAAACCACCGTTGTCAACAGGTGTGATAGGATCAATAGCAACTTGAGCTTGTTGTTGTACAGGTGCAACAGAAGCGGGAGTGGCTTGCTGCGGTGCTGGCGCACCAGCACCTGCATTATCACGGCGGTCTAACATTTGCAAAGTACCATTAAAGCCTGATACAACAACTTCAGTCGTATAACGATCAGCACCTGATTGGTCTTGCCATTTACGCGTTTGTAATCTTCCTTCCACATAGACTTTAGAGCCTTTATCCAAGTATTGACCAGCAATTTCCGCTAATTTTCCGAATAAACTCACACGGTGCCACTCAGTCCTTTCCTGTTTTTGACCTGTATTTTTATCCGTCCAAGATTCACTTGTTGCCACTGATAAATTAGTCATTGCGTTACCAGTTGAGCCGTATTTTACTTCTGGTTTTGCACCTAAATTACCGACTAAAATTACTTTGTTAATACCTGCCATATCGTTTCTCCTATAAGGTTTTTTGTTGTTTCATGGTGAGCATAACACCCAGCCAAATTATTGCCATCAATGTGGTGAGTAAGAATACACTATTTAAATCATATATGTTGTAAATCCACCCGCCAAATACACCGCCAACGAACGCACCTAAAAACTGTGAAGTGGAGTACAACCCCATTGCTAAGCCACGCTTATCCTTTGTTGCAATTTTGGATATAAGTGAGGGTAACATTGCTTCCATCGCATTAAAGGCAATAAAAAACAGCGTTAGCAAAACCAAGAATGTGGTATAAGTTAATGTGGTTTGATAAAACAGGATTTGGCTAACAGCCATTATCGTAATCGCAGTAAGAATCATGATCTTATGTTTTTTAAATTTTTCAGCCAAGATAATGATTGGCAACATACCAACAAAAGATAACAGCATTACTGGTAAATAGATACTCCAATTGTCTTTCAAGTCAGTGGCAACAATGTTGTTTTCCACTAGCAACACTGGCATGACGATAAAAGTACAAGTAAGAATTAAGTGTAGCGTAAAGATACTAAAATCTAATTTAAGCAATTTAGCGGTTAATACTTGCTTAATGTTGGGTATGGACAGTGAGTATTGTGCATGTGGCTTAACATATGGCAATGTGGCAACGATTATCAATGCGACGATAGACAAGCCAGCAATTACCCAAAAAAGCCCTGAAATGCCTAAATTTATCGTGATTAGTGGTCCAATTAGTAGTGAAAGCATAAATGCCAGTCCAATTTGCATTCCTACAAAGGCATTTGCTTTAGAGCGTTGGTCTTCAGCAACAAAATCCGCCAAGAAAGCCATCAATACTGCAGAAATAGCACCACTACCTTGCAATGCTCTACCAATCACTACATGAATAATATCGGTAGAGTTGGCGGCCACCACGCTACCGATAAAGAAAAAAACCAATCCGACAACAAGTAATGGCTTACGACCAAACTGATCAGATAGATAACCAAATGGAATTTGTAACAGTGCTTGTGTTAAGCCGTAAATGCCAATTGCCAGGCCAATCAAATAAGGCGTAGTGTTCTCATATTGCACGGCATACACTGAGAATACCGGAAATATCATAAATAACCCAAATAGCCGAGTTGCCATAATGGATGAGATTTTAAGCGCAAAGAAGCGCTCTTGTTTAGTCATGCCAAACCCAACCTTAACTTAATCTAAATATATGAAAAGTACCCACATTAACCATCTAAAGTGTAATGTGGTTCATATAGGGGGTAGCTTTTCTTTAAGACACGGCGCGTATCTTTTGCTAACCTATCCATACCAACACTATCATAGTTGCGTGCCATTAAATGCAATGCCGCAGGGACTGACGGTGTATTTGGATATTTTTCAATAATGAATTTGGCACGGTTAATAGCGGCAATATTCGCCTCTCTTTTGGTGTAATAAATAGCAACGAACAACTCATGTCTAGCAAGAATATTTCTCAAAATAATTAGCCGTGTTTTTGCTTCTTCGGTGTATTCAGTGTTAGGGAATTTGTCAATTAAAGCCATGTAGTAGTTGAATGCATTGCGCACTGATTTCACATCACGCTGAGCGTTGTCAGTCAGGTAATTATCTAAGATAGAGCGAGATTTATCTTCTGAAATAACACCACGAAGGTAATAAGCATATGGCGTTGAAAAGTGCTCAGGATAAAGCTTAATATAGTCATTAAGGCGTAAAATTGCTGCATTATAATCTTCATTTTTATAAAGTCGGTAAGCAACCTCTAATTTAGACTGCAATGCATACTTAGAACCAGGGTAGGCGGCTTGTAGTTGTTCAAATAATTCAATAGATTCTTCTGTTGAGTCGGAATTTTTTGCTTGTTGAAAAAAAGTTTTAGGCGACCAACCCTTTGTAATAGATTCTCTTTTTTCCTTATCACTCCAAAAGCAACCGCTAAGTGACAAGGTTGATAGTAATAGTATTATAGTTAGTTTGATTGTATTTTTCATTATTTTAAAGATAGTTATTTATGAATATGCGCAAGTATTATACTGTGACACTTGTATTATAATACGCAATATCAACTTGATAACATTCAAATGCCTTTATCCGAACAAAGAATTCTAATTAGTGACCTATGTAAGGTGTTAGATACCTATATGTCAAAAGAACAGGTTGAAGGTGTTTATAAGGCTTATATACTAGCAGCAACAGCGCACGACGGACAGTATCGTAAATCAGGCGAGGCCTATGTGTTCCACCCAATTAGTGTGGCAATGATTTTAGCAAAATTAAAATTGGATTATCATTGCATTGTTGCAGCGTTACTGCACGATTGTATTGAAGACACCACACTTACACGAGAAGACATTGTCCGAGATTTTAATGAAGAAGTGGCACATATCGTAGACGGAGTTTCAAAATTAACGGGTTTAGAATTTCGCTCAAATATTGAACAACAGGCACAAAACTTTAGAAAGTTGTTTTTGGCAATGGCTACAGATATGCGAGTCATGATGATTAAACTTGCTGATCGCCTACACAATATGCGTACACTACAATCAATGACGCGTGAGAAGCAACAAAGAATTGCCAAAGAAACCACTGAAATTCACGCGCCAATCGCACGCCGTTTAGGCTTAAATAATATCAACAAAGAGTTGGAAGAATTGTGTTTTGAGTATGCTCATCCTTATCGCTATCAGGTATTAAATCATAAAATTAACAAACGCTACGGCAATTTAAAAGCCATTATTGAAAAAATTCAAGATGAGATTAAATTTCGCTTAGGACAAGAAGGATTGGCTAATATTAAAACCAGTGGGCGCAGGAAAACAACATCTAGCATCTATAAGAAGATGAAAGGCTGTCATCTTAAATTCTCTGGAGTACTTGACATGTACGCATTTAGGGTAGTTGTAGGCGATATGGCTCAGTGTTACCAAGCATTGGGTATTATTCACAATCTATACAAACCTGTACCTGGTAAATTTAAAGATTATATTGCCCTGCCAAAGACTAATGGCTATCAGTCCCTGCACACAGTATTATTTGGACCAAGTAAAGTTTATATTGAAGTACAAATTCGTACAAAAGAGATGCACTTTATCTCTGAATATGGTATTGCAGCGCATTGGCATTACAAGAGCAAAAGTGTTAATACTTCAGCATTGGCTGGCAATTGGATAGCTTCATTATTAGATATTCAGAAAAATTCAGACACTTCCATTGAATTTTTAGAGGGTGCTAAAACTGATTTATCCCCCTCAGAGGTATTTGTTTTCACACCTAAAGGTCAAATTATCCAGTTACCCTATAAGTCCACAGTGCTAGATTTTGCTTATGCTATTCACACCAATGTTGGTAATAGAACACTTGGGGCTCAGGTCAACCAAACGAATGTTGGGCTTGACGCTGAACTAAAATCAGGACAAACGATTGAAATTATTACCGATGAAAATGCTAGACCACGCCCATCTTGGTTAAAAATTGTAGCTACAACGAAGGCAAAAACTTCAATTAAAGACAATTTACAAGAAGAATCAGCCTCTAAATTAATACGACTGGGTGAACATTTATTAACCAACGCCTTAGATTATCAAGGTGATGGTACGCCTATTAGTAAAGAAAAATGGCAAGCTTGTTTACAAAACTTAAAGTGCAACTCTAAACAAGATTTGTATATGAAAATTGCTTTATCAGAAATTTTAGTGTCTTTTGTGCTTAACAAAATTCAAGGTAAAGAGGGTGATGAGCCAAATAACCGTGTTAGCATCAAGAGCACCAAAGATAACTCTATCAGCTGTGCGCGTTGTTGTTATCCAATCCCAGGCGACAAAGTGGCTGGCATATTGACCAATAGTAAAGGGTTGGTGCTGCATAGGTTTGATTGTGGCAATCTACTTCGTGCCAAGCAAAAAAATGAACAATGGTTAGAAGTAGACTGGCAGGCGGATGACGATGAAGAATTTGAAGTACTGATTCGCATACAAAACGAAAACCGTCGTGGCATGTTAGCCTCTATTGCCAGTGCTATTGCCAAGGCCAATGTTAATATTGAGAACTTAGAAGTAGAAGAGAATAATGGCTCAATGAGGGCGTTAAAATTATTGATTAGCGTATCGGGTCTTTCACAATTAGACGAAGCCATATGCGCTATTAAAAGTCTAAAATTTGTATATTCAGTGAGTAGAGATTAGTAGATAAAGTAGGAATAATAATCATAAACCCACTTTTCACCCACTTGACGATTTTTTAAACCCAGTCTTAGTCCTGCTAGGACAAGGTTTAAAAAAGTTAAATTTTCTAATCATTCATATTTTATGCAAAGGCCCCATGGTTTGGATTAAAATTAACCATTATTAGATTTAAGGAGAAACTTTATGATTTGGACTGATTCCCTAGATATTGCTATCGCATTAGACGAGGCACACTCTGAAATTGACCCCACTATAATTAATTTTGTAGATTTAAGACAGATGGTGATTAACTTAGAAGAGTTTGACGATGACAAGGATAAATCGGGTGAGAAAATCTTAGAAGCCATTCAGATGCACTGGATTGAAGAAAAAGAATGAAATTAAGCAAGTGGTTAATGCTAATTTTAATATTTGCTATTGGCAATACACATGCAGTATTAAAGGTAACTGTCATTAAAAAAGACGAAAACGCTTTTCCAATTGCCATTAGTCCATTCAAACTGATTGGCAATAAGTCTAAAGACAAAGATATCTCCAAAATTATTCACGACAATTTAGAGCGTTCAGGGCGTTTTGATGCGCTTATTCCCATCGCCGTTGTGGATAAAATTAATACAAAATACTGGAAAGAAAAAAACATAGAGGCACTTGTTACTGGCAGTATTGTGCAGGAAAGTGATGATATTTATCGACTTTCTGTCAATTTATTTGATATTTATAGTGATACACAGTTGTTTACTCGCTCAACGCGAGTCCATGTTAGTGGCTTTAGAAAAGCAGCACACCAACTCAGTGATTATATTTACGAGGCGTTATTGGGTGAAAACGGCTCATTTAACACGCTATTAACCTATATCACAGTAAAAGAAAATGCAAAAGGAATAAAGCAATACAGTCTTAATATTTCTGACTCTGATGCAATGAATGCCAAAAGTCGCATTAGATTAGACAGCCCGATCCTTTCTCCAGTTTGGTCGCCAGAGCATAAATATAAAAACAAGAAAATCGCCTATGTTTCCTTTCAAAATGGGCGTTCAGAAGTGTTTATTTGGCATCCATTCTTGCGTAAAAAGATTAAAAAACTACCCCGTTTTGATGGTATTGCCTCATCACCCAGTTGGCACCCAAATGGCAAAAGCCTTGTGTTAACCCTATCTAAAAAAGGCAACAAAGATATTTATTCTTATGATTTAACCAATAACAAATTAAGTCGATTAACGCAACATAAGGACATTGATACCGAGGCAAGTTATTCCCCTGATGGGAAAAATCTTGTGTTTACCTCTAATCGCTCTGGTCAAGCACAGATTTACATTAAAAACTTAAAAAGCGGGCATATTAATCGTACTACATTCACGGGACGCTATAATGCAAAGGCTGTATTTTCCCCAAATGGCAAGCATTTGGCTTTGGTACACCGTGTTGATAATGATTACCGTATTGCAATGTTAAACATTGAAAGCCAAGAATTAAGTATGATGAGCGGTGGAACATTAGATGAGTCGCCGTATTTTTCACCAAACGGTGATATGATTATCTTTTCCAGTCGTCGTAATGGAAAAGGTTTGTTATCAGTGGTATCCGTGGAAGGCAATCGCTCCTATGAATTGTCTGCACATGATGCAGAAGTAAGAGCGCCGAATTGGTCAAGTAGTTTAGAAAATTAATAAAAAGGAGACAACAATGAAAACGAAAATTATAGCAATATTACCACTTATAGCCCTATTAAGTGCTTGCTCAATAATAGGTAATTCAAAAGAAAAATCTAACAAAGTTGTTATTGAAGACAGAGGTACGGGTGAGGTTGATGCGATTGCGTATGAACAAGGGACTTTTGAGTGGAATGGTAATGAGCAAGTTGCAAATACCGATGCGATGCCAAAAGAAGAAAGAGAAAACGCGGTTGCAGCACTAAAAGCCAATGGTGGTAAGCTTGTGTTATATTTTGATTACGATACTGCTGTTATCAACCCAGAAGCCAATCAAGAAATCATGCAACATATTGCCTTTATGCAGAATAACCCAAAAATTAGATTGCGCCTAGAAGGGCACGCAGACGAGCGTGGCACGCGTGAATACAACTTGGCTTTAGGTGAAAATCGTGCTTTAAGCGTTAAGCAAATATTGGACTTTGACAATAGGATTGAAGTGGTGAGTTATGGCGAAGAAAAGCTACAGAGTAGTGAACATGATAAAAATCGTCGTGTTGAGTTTATCTACAAATAGAGACACGCCTATAACTTAGCAGTGAAGTCTTTAGAAATACCCAAAGTAGCTTTAGACGCCTTATGTCATCTAAACTCTGAGCGTTATCCTTTTCTATTAGAAAGCGTTAATCACAATCAGAACAATCGTTATTCGATTTTATTTGCTTACCCTAGTGAGCAAATTATTTTAAATAGTTTAGATGATTTTGATTTCCTTTCTGAATTGGAATCAAAGACTAACATGCCTACTGTAAACAGTGATCTACCTTTTACAGGGGGTTGGTTCGTCTATTTATCGTATGAATTGATTGGACAGATTGAGCCAATATTAAGAAATGATTTGCTACCAAGCAGCCAAGCAGTAGCGATTGCCGTTAAAATACCCACAGCAATTGTAGTTGATCATCTACATAAAAAAACCTATCTCTTAGACCAGTTTGACAACCAACAGCGCATAGGCCAAGTACTATCAGATATAGCACAATTGCAAGATATTCCAACGACATCTATCCAGGGGGGGTTATCTTGGGAAAAAGAGGCTAAGTTTACCAAGGGTGTTGAGCGTAGTCGTGACTATATTGTTGCAGGCGATGTGTTTCAAGTGAACCTATCACGCCAGTGGCAATACAAACTCACAAGCGATATTAAGTCAACACAAGTGTATCAAGCGTTAAAACACTCCAATCCAGCGCCTTTTGCTGCTTTAGCAAACTTTGAGAACTTTAGCATTATTTCCTCCTCCCCTGAGCGTCTATTTAGCGTTGATGGCTCTCAAATAGAGACTCGGCCGATCGCTGGCACACATCCACGCGGTAGTGGTGAGGAAGATGAACTCCTTAAACAGCAATTAGTGAATCACCCTAAAGAACAAGCAGAGCATATTATGTTGCTTGATTTAGAGCGTAATGACTTAGGCAGAGTGTGTGAGTATGGTTCGCTCAATGTCAACGAAGTGATGGGGTTGGAAACTTATCCTTTCGTGCATCATATTGTTTCCAACATCAAGGGCAAACTCAAGCAGGGCATTACCATTAAAGACATAATCAGCGCTTTATTTCCTGGTGGCACTATTACTGGCTGCCCAAAAGTGCGTTGTATGCAGATTATCGCTGAATTAGAGCAAATGCCACGCCAAGCTTATACGGGTTCATTGGGTTATATTAGCAGTAACGGTAAAATGGATTTTAATATTCTAATCCGAACTATCAGCAAGCAAGATAAGATTTTAACCTTTAGAGCAGGTGCTGGTATTGTATTTGATTCTATTGCCCAGTGTGAATTAGAAGAAACTAAGTATAAAGCCAAAGGTGTGCTTAAAATATTCCCTAAAGATAAGCAGAGAAAAGCTTACGGATAAAATTAACAAGAATTATTTGCTTAATATCTTTCTAATGATTTTGACAATACCAATACATAGGATAAATTTTTATTCAATCAAGCTTGAAACTTAGAGGTTATCGGATAACGGCGCTCTTTGCCAAAGGCATTTTGGCTGATTTTCGGCCCTGGGGCACTTTGTCGGCGTTTGTATTCATTGTTAAACACCATTTTAGCAACTCGTTTTACAGTATTTTCATCATGCCCTTGCTGCACAATATACTCAACAGAATATTTTTTCTCAATAAATAATTCCAAAATAGCATCAAGTTCGTCGTATTCAGGCAATGAGTCCTGATCGACTTGATTGGGTGCTAGTTCTGCTGATGGCGCACGGTCTATTACGCGACCAGGGATGATATAGTTAATGGTGTTACGGTATTTAGCCAAACGATATACCATGGTTTTAGCGATATCTTTAAGAGGCGCAAAGCCACCTGACATATCGCCATACAGTGTAGCGTAACCAACCGCCATCTCAGATTTATTACTTGTGGTAAGTAATATTTTGCCAGATTTGTTAGATATTGCCATTAGTAGGGTGCCACGAATGCGTGCTTGTAGGTTTTCTTCGGTGGCATCAGCTTGCAAGCCTACAAATAAAGGGGCGAGTTGCATATTGAAACTACTCATCATTGGAAAAATATTCACTTCGTGATAATCAACATCCATACTACTGGCTTGTGCTTTGGCGTCTTCTATACTCATGGCAGAAGTGTATTCATAAGGCATCATAACAGCTTGAACATTCTCACTACCCAGCGCATCAACAGCAATTGCCAGTGTCAAGGCAGAGTCAATGCCACCTGATAAACCAATGAGCGCACCATTAAATACGCCATTCTTTTGCACATAGTCTTTAGTGGCTAGCACCAAGGCGTCATAAATAGTCTTTTCTATTGATTCTATGCTACTTGCCATAATAGATGCATCCAGAGTCTGTGTTGTTGCTTGAAAGAAGGGTAGTTGGTGAGTTACTTCGCCCTTGTTGTTCATTGCAAACGAACCACCATCAAATACCAATTCATCTTGTCCGCCAACTGCATTGACATAAATAAAGTCTATTTGGTTTTCTAGAACACGCTGGCGAACAACTTGTAGACGCTGATTGTGCTTATCCACTTGAAAAGGGGAAGCGTTAATACTAATAATGGTTTGTGCGCCTTGATTAACTGCATTACTAACAGGTGTCTCGTCCCAAGCATCTTCGCAAACCACGACACCAATGCGTTGTCTTTGACATTCAAACACCAGTGGCGTTTGGCCAGAGGCAAAGTAGCGTTTTTCATCAAATACGCCGTAATTTGGCAAATATTGCTTGTGGTAGCTACGAACTTTACCATGCTGTATTAAGATAGCACTATTGTATAAGCATTCGTCAATGCGAGTAGGAGAGCCAAATATAACACTCATGGCTTCGGGTAATTGTTTGCGTATACGCTCAATTTCGGTTTCTACCTGAGTGATAAATCCCTCGCGTAAGAGTAGATCTTCTGGCGGATAACCACAGAGTGCTAATTCTGGAAAAACCAGTAAATGCACACCTGATTCAAAGATTTTACGCGACAAATCAATAATTTGTTCAGCGTTATTACTTAAGTCACCAACAATAGGGTTAATTTGCGCGATTTCTATTTTTAGAGATTCTGAGCCATCTTTAAGGTTTTCTAGCTGTTCTTGCCAAAATTTAACCTTCATTTCATTATTGCTGATTTTTGCCTGTTCAAGCTTGGTGTTCGCCACCACTTCGGCAGGGTTAATACCCAAAATGCCTGCAAACAGCCAAGCATGGGTTTCTGATAGCGCTAGTTTTCCTGATTTATATTTACTTAAATTTGATTGATTGATATCGTATTCTTTCGCTATCTTATAGTCTGTAAACCCAGTCTTATGACGGACTTTAGCGAGATAGTCTTTAGTTTTTATTGGCATAATATTTAGTTGTATTTTTTAACTATTGTTAGGCATTATAGTTAAGTTTTACCTCCCATAAAAAGAGATTATTTAGTTAAAAATTACCAGTAGTGGTAAAATATGCATAATTACTTCATAAGTTATTGATATTAAATTAAATTTTATTAATTTATGACAATAGTATAAAAATGATAAGCCACACCTTAAACAAGGTTTTTTCAGCAATTTGATTCGCATAGCAAAGCGAATTTATGTATACTTTTAAGTTGCTTAATTAATCAATAAATTAAATAGTATGAATACAACATCAAAAAATATTATTCTGTCACTGTTAGTACTTACTAGTGGGATCTACGCCCAAGCAGACACATTAGGCGATGTTCAAGCCAAAGGTAGCCTAAGTTGTGGTGTATCTTCTGGCTTGGTCGGTTTCTCATCCACAGACTCTGTGGGCAGGTGGAAAGGTCTTGATGTTGATGTATGTCGCGCTGTAGCAGCGGCTACTTTAGGTGATGCAAATAAGGTCAAATTTGTACCATTGACTGCAAAAGAACGCTTTACTGCACTACAATCGGGTGAGATTGACCTACTTGTCAGAAATACCACATGGACAACCACGCGTGATACCTCATTAGGGTTTAACTTTGCAGGTGTTAATTACTATGATGGTCAAGGTTTTATGGTTAAAAAATCACTGGGGGTTACTAGCGCTAAAGAGTTAGATGGTGCTACTTTTTGCTTGCAGGCAGGCACAACTACTGAATTAACGCTAGCAGATTACTTTATATCAAACGGAATGAGTTACAAATCATCGCCGTCCGATACCTCAGCACAATCCAAGAAAGGTTTTGCAACAGGGCGTTGTGATGCATTAACCTCAGACCAATCGCAGTTATACGCCTTAAAAACCACACTTAAAGACCCGTCGTCTGCTATTATTTTGAAAGATATTATCTCTAAAGAACCGCTCGGTCCTGTGGTGCGTCAAGGCGATGACAAATGGTTTAACATCGTCAAATGGTCGTTAAACACAATGATTGCCGCTGAAGAGTTCGGTATTAATTCAAATAATGTAAATACCAAGTTTAAAAACCCTGAGGCTTTGCGCCTGTTAGGGCGTTCTGGTAATCTACACAAGCACTTGGGCCTGGACAAGAAATGGGCTTTTAATATCATCTCTCAAGTGGGTAATTATGCACAAAGTTTTGATAGAAATATCGGTAAAGACACACCTTTAAAAATCTCTAGAGGGCTTAATGCACTTTGGCGTGATGGTGGTATTTTATATTCACCACCGTTTAGATAAACCAACAACCAGCCTTAAAAGGCAGTCACTCGTTCAGGACTGCCTTTTTTATTATAAATCTATATCTATATGGGAAAAATTAAGTCACCTCTTTCATTTCTTTACAATAACCAGATAAAGGCTTTTTTATTTCAAGTTATTACCTTAGTGGCTGTTGTATATTTCTTTTACAACGCAGCTGACAATCTCCTTAGCAACATTGAAAGTCGAGGCATACACACTGGGTTTGACTTCTTGGGAGTGGAGTCGGGCTTTGATATTGCCGAACATTTAATAGATTATTCTTCAACCTCTAGTAACCTTAGAGTTTTCTATGTTGGGCTAATAAACACCATTGTCGTATCCGTAGTTAGCATTATCTTTGCAAGTATTATTGGATTGGTCGTTGGCATTGCGAGATTATCCAACAACTGGTTGATTGCTAAACTAGCAGGGGGCTATATTGAATTGTTTAGAAATATTCCTATTCTATTGCAGATTTTATTTTGGTACAACCTTGCACTGGTAAGTTTTCCATCCCCTAAGCAGAGTTTTGAATTATTTGACTCTGTGTTTGTTAATCTACGCGGTATTTACCTACCAAAACCAATTGCAACGGAAGGCTTTGTCTGGGTGTTTGTTGCTTTAGTAGTGGGCATTGTGTTAAGAGTGCTGGTTAAACGCCACTTTAATAAAGCACATGACAAATCAGGGGTCAAAACCAATACTTTGGCTTATTCCTTGTTGTTATTGCTTGTTTTACCTATGATGTTGTACTTTGCGCTAGGTTCACCAATGGCCTTTGACTATCCAACGCTAAAAGGTTTTAATTTTAAAGGTGGCATGAGTTTATCGCCAGAATTCCTGTCTTTAGCCTTTGCTTTAAGTGTTTATACCGCTACCTATATCGCTGAAGCTATTCGTTCTGGCATTGAATCAGTACCTAAAGGACAAAAGGAGGCGGCATTGGCAATGGGCTTAACGCAAAGACAATCATTGAAGCTGGTAGTGCTGCCACAAGCACTTAAAGTAGCTATTCCGCCGATTATTAACCAATATCTTAATCTGACTAAGAATTCATCATTAGCGGCTGCTATCGGCTATTCTGAGATTGTCAGTGTATTTGCAGGCACAGTACTTAATCAAGTAGGGCAAGCACTTGAGATTATTTTTATGACGATGATGGTTTATCTAACCATATCTTTGGTGGTTTCCTTGGTTTTGAATATTGTAAACCACAAAATGAGTATTAACGAGCGATAGTATGGCTGTATTCAAACAACAAGCATCAAAAAAGGTGCCAAATTTAAAAATAGGCGTGATTCGCTGGCTAAGGGAAAATCTATTCTCTAACGCTGTTAATAGCGTTTTAACTTTACTGGCACTGTATCTCATTTATTTAATCGTGCCAACCGTGGCCAATTGGGCATTGTTTGATGCAACTTTTGCACCAGTCACTAACGAGCAATGCGGTAGAGAAGGCGCTTGTTGGCGTTATATTATTGAAAAACTTGATTTATTTATTTATGGTTTTTACCCACCAGAAGCCTATTGGCGTCCGCAGTGGGTAGTGATATTAGCACTGGCCTTTGTTTGGATTGCCAAGTTGCTAAAGCAACACAAATACAAGACAAAAATTGTCACAGCCCTAATCATAATTTACCCGATAATAGCGTCATTTCTACTATATGGGGGACCAAGCTTAGAAATTATAGAAACGCATAAATGGGGTGGTTTAATGTTAACCATCGTTGCAGCAACAGTGGGTATTGTTGCCTCATTCCCAATGGGTGTGTTACTAGCATTAGGACGCCAATCAAAGATGCCTATTATTAGGTTCTTATCGGTGGTGTATATTGAGTTTATCCGTGGTGTACCACTGATTACCATCTTATTTATGGCATCCGTTGTTTTGCCACTATTTTTTAACGAAGGCATGGATATGGACAAGTTGCTACGCGCTTTAATCGGCATTATTCTATTTCAATCAGTCTATATTGCTGAGGTTATCCGCGGTGGCTTGCAAGCCATTCCTAAGGGGCAATACGAAGCAGCAGATGCTATGGGCTTGAGTTTTGTGCAGAAAACTGGGTTAATTATCTTGCCACAAGCGCTAAAGATATCCATTCCAAACATTGTTGGATCGTTTATCGCATTATTTAAAGATACAACCTTGCTATTGATTATTGGTTTGTTTGATATTTTGTCTATGGTGCATCTGACCAGTAGCGATGAAAACTGGCTCGGTAGAAGCACCGAAGGTTATGTCTTTGTTATGGTTGTCATGTGGATTATCTTGTATTCAATGAGCCGTTATTCAAAGGTGTTAGAGCTTAGATATAGCACAGATCACAGAAACTAAAAGGCAGGTATAGAGTTATGAGTACAAATATTATTAAAATTAACAGCTTGAATAAGTGGTACGGCGAGTTTCACGCACTTAAGAATATTAATTTTAAGGTTAAAGAAAGCGAAATTGTCGTTATTTGTGGACCATCAGGCAGTGGTAAATCCACATTGATACGCTGCGTTAACTTTCTAGAAAAGTTTCAAGAAGGCTCTATTACCGTTGATGGCACTGTGCTTAGTGATGATATAAAAAAGATTAGACAGATTAGGTCAGAGGTCTCCATGGTGTTTCAGCACTTTAACCTTTTTCCACATCTTAGTATTATTGATAATTTGACTTTAGCGCCAATCTGGGTACACAATAAAAGCAAACAAGTGGCAAGGAATAAAGCCTTGCAGTTACTTGATAGAGTTGGCATTAGGGACCAAGCTGAGAAGTACCCAAATCAACTGAGTGGTGGACAACAACAGCGGGTTGCAATTGCGAGAGCATTATGCACTTCGCCAAAGATTATGTTGTTTGATGAGCCGACTTCTGCACTTGATCCTGAAATGATTGCAGAAGTGCTTGATGTTATGGTGGAGTTAGCCAAAGAAGGCATTACTATGCTATGTGTGACACATGAAATGGGTTTTGCTAAGAAGGTTGCAGACCGTGTTATCTTTATGGATGAAGGGCAAATTATTGAAGAAAACCACCCAAAAGCCTTCTTTGACAAACCTGAATCTGAACGCCTACAACTGTTTTTAAAGCAAATACTAAGTGAGTAAAGTGTTATGAGGTGGCTTAAAGGCAAAAAACCCCCTGTAAATAAAGCTAAAAACGACCTTAATGGCGATTTATTTGGTTTTGACGACACTCAAAGCGAGGGATTGAATAACAAGACACGGAAAAATAAAGCATTAGAATCCTTGAAAGCTATTAAAGCAAAAAACAAACAGTTAAAAACCACCAGAGAACAAGTCAAGAATCTAAAAGAACTAAGTGAATCTGCCAAAGATTTTAAGCGCAACAATATCAACAAAACTGGCAAGACACAAGAATACTTTAATTTTTCAAAAAACATTGATATATCAGTAATAAAAACAAGTAATGGGACTAAGAAGGGACTAAGTAAAAATAACAAAGAAATCACCCAAGAACAAATCAAAATTTTAAAGAATTGCAAGTCAGAAAACACAGCCTCAGAATTAAGAAAAATTTCAAAAAGAACCAACAAATCAAAATTCAAAGAAAATGTTTTAGATCCATTAATTCATTTCGGTTTTTTTGAGTTGACTGTTCCAAATTCACCAAGGAGCCCAAATCAAAAATATCGTCTTACAGGAAAATTTGTTCGCAAAATTCAAAAAAATTAGTGCTTTCCGTCCTTTTTTTGAAGAAAACTCTAAATTTACGATTTAAGGTACTTTTTTATAAAAGTTAAGTCAGTAGTTGACTAAGGCAACAATCGTTGCAATAAATAAATCCTTATAAACACTATTAAGTTATTGATTTTTAATTAAATTTTAACTATTTTGCTAATTACCCAATATATATTTTATGTCTAGCATTTATCCAATTGAAGTTTCAATTGATTCTTTCCAAGAATTAGTGATTAAAAAATCACACAAACAACTGGTAATTTTGGATATTTCTGCACAATGGTGTACTCCATGCAGAATTTTAGAGCCTATTCTCAGCAGTGTTGCAGCAGAGTATAATAACGATGAATTTTCACTAACAAAACTTGAGGCAGAAGATGAAAATATGAAAATTGCTGGACAATTTTCAGTGCGTGGGTTCCCACAGTTATTGCCTTTATCCGAGGCAAGGAAGTCATGCGTTTTCACTCTGTGCAAACGCATGATTTTATACGCGAGTTTATTGATAAAAATTTACAGGAGTTTAAATGAAAACTGGTATTTTGCTTACCAATCTTGGAACACCCGATGCACCAACAAAGGCTGCTTTAAAACGATACTTAAAAGAATTTCTCTCAGATGATCGCGTTATTCAGCCAAAAAATAAATTAATCTGGTGGTTGGCATTGAATGTGGTTATTTTAAATATTAGACCTGTAAAATCTGCGCAAAATTATGTCAAAATTTGGGACAGTTTTGGCAAGGGCTCACCACTATTAAACATTACTCTATTACAGGCGCAAGGTGTTGAAAAAATCCTGACAAATAAATTTGATGATTTGGCACTTGAAATGGGTATGCGTTACGGCAATCCATCGATTGATTCTGCACTTGAAAAATTACAAGCTCAAGGTTGCGAGAAAATCGTAGTTTTACCACTTTACCCACAATATTCAGATACCACAACAGCATCAACACTAGATACCGTTAATAAAGCACTTGGAAATTGGGATAATAAACCAAAACTAGACTTTATTGATAATTATTATACGGACAAAGGTTACATTCAATCTTTAGCCCTCTCAGTGATTGAGCACCAAGAACAACACGGCAAGCCAGATAAGTTAATGATCTCATTTCATGGTATACCACAGCGTTTTGTAGATAATGGCGATATTTATTACGAGCATTGCGTCAATACAAGTGTATTACTTACTGAAGCGCTTAATCTACAAGATAAAGACTATCAGTTGTGTTTTCAATCAATATTTGGTCGTGAAGAGTGGATCAAGCCACAGACAAAACTCAGTTTAGAATCTCTGGCACAAGATGGTGTTGAGCACATACAAGTCATCTGCCCTGGTTTCTCTGCAGACTGCTTAGAAACCTTGGAAGAAATTAACGAAGAAAACAGGGGTTACTTTATACAGGCGGGTGGTAAAACTTTTAGTTACATACCGGCATTAAATGACCGTAAAGACCATATTAAAGCACTCTCTAATATCATCTCCAAACATCTAGAATAACTTCGCATAATTTATATTATGTTAAATTATTAATCATTATAAATTGTTGCGCCCTCTTCAAGACAAGACAATCATTTTGTTTCTTCGGAACTTGGCTGATTTTCTCATGTAGAGCTAACTACTGAACCTAGAGATAAATCAAAACACACTCTTAAATG
>NZ_CDSC02000103.1 GCF_001298715.1 Bathymodiolus azoricus thioautotrophic gill symbiont | reverse complement strand
CTCAGTATTTTGAAAAAGACTAATGCAATACTCTGGTTTCAACTTACATATTAGATTAACAACTGCTTGCAATGCAGATTGTCATTATTGCAGTTGTGAATCCGATGTAGCTTCAGACAGAATGCCAATTGATGATTTGCAGAAATCTTTAACTTTTGCACTAGACAAATTTTTACCAAGAACATCTAAAAAAACATACTGTAGCGCAGAAGTCATTGGCGGTGAGGTGATGGTATTACCCACAAACTATTTAAAGCAAGCTGTCTCAGTCATAAAAGAGCTTGCAGGTAGTAAAGTTGAGCGAGTTGATGTTGGGTGTCAAAGTAATTTAATAGGCTCTAGAAACAAGATTGATGCGTTAAGAGAGATTATTGATACACACAGTATTGGCACATCAAAGGACTCTTTCACCAACAAAAGAACAATCAATGGTGATGCAGATAAATATAGAGAGTTAGCAACCAAAGGTGCTGACTATTTATCAGCAACTTCAGGCGCCACGATTGGCACTGTTATTGTTTTTGATAAGGACAATATTGATAAAGTGATCAACGAATATAAAATCGCAGAGAAAACCCAAACAAGAATAACGATACGCCCTGTTTTTGCTGGCAAACACTCTATTGATTATTTAGAGCCAAAGTTACTGGGTAAACATTGGAAGGCGTTAATTAATATATGGTTTATCAATGGCCGCACAGCAGTTGAACCGCTTATGAGAATGACCAAGTCAATGCTTGGAATGCGCACTAATGAGGTAGGTTGCCCTTATTGGCGTAGTTGTTGTGCAAACAGTCTTGATATTGAACCAAATGGTGATATTTATATTTGCCAAGAGATGGCCGATGTTGGCGCAGGCAAGCTTGGTAATGCAATTCGTAGAGAATGGGATGATGAAATGTATTTGACACTGAGCAAGCGTCAAACAAATATCGACCAAGAATGCCAGCAATGCCAGTGGTATGAGTATTGTCAAGGTGGATGTATGATGGAGTCATTTACTGAGACAGGCAGCTTTTATTCACGACCAAATAATTGCACGGCGTGGAAGGTGATATTTAAATCTATTGACGACAATATTAAAAAATATGGCAAACAAGCCTCTATTGATTGGATTGACAAAATAGAAGAATTGGAAGACTTAAGGATTGATCGTTCAAAAAGTAAATTTAACCATTCAAAGAATAAATTTAACCATTCAAAGAATAAATTTAACCATTCAAAGAATAAATTTATAGCTATAGAAGTGCTAACGCAATGAAGCAATTTAATAAATTATTTATCAATTTAACATGGGCTTGCAATCTGGATTGTCCCAGATGTTATATCCCTAAAAAACTAAGAGATGACTACACTTCAAGTCTTGATAAGGATTATTTTGCACAAGTATTAGCGCACAAAAGTATTGACCCAAGTCATAATACTATTGCGATTTACATGGGCGGTGAGCCAAGTGTAATGGGGGAAGGAGGGCTAAGGTCTTATATCAATATTGTCTCAAGCATACTACCAAGAGCAAGACATACAATCGTTACTAATTTGTTTAATTTACCAAAATGGTTAGTTGCAATCTCATTGAATGAATTTTCTAGTCAAATTGAAACAACCTATGCAAATGGAAAAAAACAAACCTTATATGGAAATGAATACAAATATCAAGAAAAGTTCGTTAAGAATTTAACCTTAGTGAGCGAAGCGGGTATTAATTGCACAGTCAATGTTGAGCTTAATATTGAAACCATCAGGGCTGGCACTGAGGCAATTATTAGTATTATGAAACACTCTGGCGCTAAAGATTGGGCGTTTGATTACTCTGTTAATTTTGATGATTTCAACAATAACCCTGTTTTTGATAGTTTTCATTATCCAGTCTTAACTGGCAATGCAACATTAAAAGAATACTGGGGGTTTGTTAATGCTATTAAAGCCGATGATTGGGTTGTTAATAACAATATAAGAATCGCACCAAGAGTGGATGGGTTTAATACGCTAGAAGGCGATAACTTTTTAACTATAAATCCAAATTGTACAGTGACAACAAATCCTTTGTTCTCAACAATAACAGCATTACAACATAGGCATGTTGATGAGTTAAATAATTCTAAAATTAAAGAACAACACCAAAAAAGAGCGGTTAATCGAATACGCCACTGTGTTGAATTCGCCTGTAATGAGTTTGATGATTGTCAAGGTTTTAGCGCCCATATACCAATCCAACAAGACGGATTTTGCGCAGGGGGCTTAGCGTTATGACAACTCATGTGAAAAATAGGCGATTATTCCATATCAATGTAACTCGTCAGTGTCAGCTGGCTTGCTCTCATTGTTATATTGATCAAGATATTAGAGACAATAGTCAATCTATGTCAGTTGCTAAAATGCAAGAAATAGCCGATGTAATTGGCGATACTAACGCCGATGTTCATATCATTGGTGGCGAACCAACACTGCTTAGTATGGACACGCATAAGCAATACCTATTAATCTTATCAAAGCTTAAAAACTCAAAAATAATGATCGTTACTGCGTTGCAAAATGCACGGGCAGTCAAGGTCGCTAAATTGTATCAAAATATAGCCACTTCTTATGATCCAAACGCAAGAACTCAGATTAACAATGACAAGTGGCTAAAGAGGTGTAAGGAATTAAGAGCAAACGGTAATAATGTGCATATATCTACATCACTTAGTCAATCAGTGATTAGCCACGGTATTAGCACAACATTGGATGAGATTTATCAATTTGGCTTTAGATCTGTGCATCTAGCAGCCATGGTTCCAACTGCAAATGCACTTGAAGAAACACCAGATCCAATCCTCACTTCTAAGGCGATGATTGAGTCGGCTAAATGGGTAATTGAAAAAAGAAAAACCACTCAAGACCAAGACGATATTTTTGTTTCCCCTTTTGATGGACTATTACAAGGCATGAGTAATTACGATGGACTTAGGTGCCCAGCTGGTGAGAGTTGTGTCAATGTAGAGCCTAATGGGCAGATACATGCCTGTGTTGCCAAAGGCGCAGAGGCTAAAGACATTGATATGAGTCAAATGCAATCTATTGAAGCGCAATTAAGTAGTAATGCTTATGCATTAGAAGTTGCACAACACAACAGGTCAAGAACAGAGTGTTTTGCTTGTGAGTTTTGGACAACTTGTAAAGGTGGGTGCAAGGTATTGGCAAACACGCATATTGCGAAGAACTCTGTAGAGTGCGCAGGGTTTAAAACTTTTTTAAATTATGTTAAAGAGCAAGCGTTGTAATTATGTCTATAAATATT
>NZ_CDSC02000052.1 GCF_001298715.1 Bathymodiolus azoricus thioautotrophic gill symbiont | reverse complement strand
GAAAATGGTATAATACCCTCATAAACTGGACTTCTCTTGGCACAGTTGGTGGCACAAAAACAACAGAATCAATGTTGTACTTCTTAATCAACTGAACAATTGAGTTTCTAATCAAGGAAGCAATTTCTTTCATTTTTGCTCTACTTTTCCCTTGTTTGGCATAGAGTAATTTTTGCCCCATTCTGGTTTTTCCAAAAATCTCAACTGCATAAAATTCAAAATAAAATAACTTATCCACACAGCAATTATTACCAAAAGTTTTATTTATTTTTTTACTGGCATCTAACAAATCATTCTTTTTCTTTTTTTGATATTTTTCAATAACTTGTCTAAATTCATTGGCTTTTCGGTTGATATCAAAACCTCGCTTACTACACCATTTCTCAAAACCATTGATGCCAGATAATTCTTCGCCTGTAGGCTCAATAAAGAAAAAATCTTTAACAATAATATTTTGAGTTTTGATATCAAGTTGATAATCTGCAATCGTTGTATCCTTATTAATTACAGCATAAAAAACTTTTGGCGCAGAGCCTATTTTTTTAATTTTATCTGCTTCAACTAGACTCTTTAAATGGCGATGAACCATTTGCCTGGAGATATCAAAGTGCGTGCCAATTTCTGTAGGATTTACCATATTTGAGTCTTGGATATATTTCAATATCTGATGGCGTGTATTGTTTTTTTTATCTACATTGTTCATAATATATAGTTTACTGTAAACTGTAAACCATTATTTTTTTAGTTAGTTACTAAACAGATACCGAGCCAATACAACACCCAGACCTGCTGCCAATAACGATAATAATATATTGAATAAAATATTGATACTGGCTTGCCCATAATGCCCAAGACTAATCATCTCTACCGATTCCCAAGACAAAGTTGACATTGTAGTTAACGAACCTGTTAAACCAATCAACAACATTAATCGATATGTCTCATTAAGTGCCGCTTTTTCCAATATGACGACCACCAAAATGCCTGCTACAAATGAGCCGATAACATTGGCACTGAGTGTTCCATAGGGGAAGGCGTTTCCAAAGGTGGCATTCATAAGTTGTGTTAAATAATAACGCATACTTGCGCCAATAGTTGCACCCAGTCCAATTGCCAAAACTGTTGGAAAAAAAGTCATTATGAACCTCTTAATTGTTTTAATTTTTCACTAATTTTAATCTCCAAACCACGCTCTGTTGGCACATAATAACTTTGCTCGCCCAATGCTTCAGGAAAATAGGTTTGCCCTTTTGCCACAGCGCCTTGTTCATTATGTGCATAGCGATAACCTTCACCATAACCCAAGTCGTTCATCAACCCAGTAGGTGCATTGCACAAATGCTTCGGCACAGGCAAATCTCCCGTTTCTTTTGCTTCACTCATTGCTTGATTAAAGGCTTTATAAACTGCATTTGACTTAGGTGCAACGGCACAATACACCGCCGCTTGTGCAATTGCTCGATTGCCTTCTTTCTCGCCTACTCGCTCAAACACCTGCCAAGCATTTAACGTAATTTCTAACGCCCTAGGGTCGGCATTACCAATGTCCTCTGAAGCGATGGCTAACAATCGCCTAGCAATAGTTTTCGCATCACAACCTGCCACCAACATTCTTGCCATCCAATACAACGCACCATCAGGCGATGAGCCAC
Source organism: Bathymodiolus azoricus thioautotrophic gill symbiont (assembly GCF_001298715.1). GTDB lineage: Bacteria > Pseudomonadota > Gammaproteobacteria > PS1 > Pseudothioglobaceae > Thiodubiliella. The sequence goes on along the minus strand of NZ_CDSC02000052.1, from coordinate 5,039 downwards.
GCACTGATTTGTGAAAGGCGGAAAGTTGCTGATAAAAAATATCCCCGCCCTTATCAAAAACACTGATTTTTTCTTGCAACAACTGCCCCACTGAATCCGTATCCAGCTTGTCCAACTTAGCCAATGCAATTTGCTCAACAATATTAATGAGTCGTCGAGCATCGCCACTACTAGCATTGATAATGCTGTCTTGTGCGGGTCTGTCCATGGTTGTTAGATTTTCGTGCGTCAAGGCTCGTTGCAAAATTTGCGCCAACTCATCTGCCTTTAATGACTCAAGCACATAAACACTCAGGCGAGAAAGCAAAGCAGAATTCAGTTCAAACGACGGATTTTCTGTTGTCGCGCCAATCAGTGTAATTAGCCCTGATTCGATATGTGGTAAGAATGCGTCTTGTTGTGCCTTATTAAAACGGTGAATTTCATCAACAAATAAAACAGTTTGCTGTTTAATATTTTGAAATTTTTTAGCGTTTTCTACTACAATTCTCAACTCTTTAACACCATCTAATACCGCACTAAGCTGGGCGAAATGCCCCTCAACTTGTTTGCAAATAATGCGCGCTAAAGTGGTCTTCCCTGTGCCTGATGGCCCCCACAAAATCATTGAATGTAACTGTTTATTGTCAATTGCCTGCTTTAATGGATGCCTATCACGCAACAAATGCGACTGCCCAAAGAACTCATCTAAGATTTGTGGCCTTAAACTCTCAGCCAAAGGTTTCAATAAAGGTTTCATAAGTTAATTTTTGTCACTTTAAAATGTGCCTGTTGATTTAAAATCAAAATTACCGGCAGACCCAGTTGTTTTGCTAAAGCTGTGGCTCTTTGGCTGCCCATTGCCATCATAGCTGTGGCGTAGGCATCTGCTACCATTGTTTGTGGATGGATAATGCTCACTGATGCTAAGTCACTATTGGCAGGTAGTCCAGTATGTGGATTAAGGATGTGCATATAGCGCTTGCCTTGCCAAATAAAATAATGACGATAATTGCCTGAAGTGGCAATCGCTTGATTATTTAGAGTAATGGCGATTGGCGTTGCCTTGCTTGGATGCTCAACACCCACCATCCACGGTTTACCATTATTACTGCCGCCACTTCGTACTTCGCCGCCAATCTCTACCAAATAATTTTGCGTGTTCAACAGTTTGACAATGGCATCTACACCATAACCCTTGGCGATTGCTGATAGGTCAATATAAATATCTCTGGTTTTTTTAACTGCTTTGTTGACTCCATCTTTAAGTGTTAGATAGCGAATAGAGCTGTTGATAAATGCCTTATATACTTCGATTTGGCTTGGTTTTTGTATTTGTTTGTTAGCACCAAAACCCCACACATCAACCAAATTCCCAATACCAGGGTCAAAATATCCCTCGGTTTGTTGGTGAATTTCTTTGGCTGTTTTTAAAACATAAAATAACTCATCAGAGACTTTAATCCATTCATTGACCGATTGTTGATTAACTGCAGATAATTCAGATTTAGCATCCCAAGTTGAAAAAATTTGATTAATTTGCGTAAGTCTGTCATCAATCTTTTGTTGAGAGATGCCGTTGTCACCAATCGTTTTCACCGTATAGGTGGTTCCCATAGTTGAGCCAGAAAAGGTATTTATTTTTTCACTCACGCCACAAGCACTAAACAACAAGACAATGCTGATAAGGTATAATTTTGTTATGTTTCGTTTCATATTCTTGTTTATTCTCACGATTTCAGCAGGCACAAGCCTTGCTAAAGCAGATGATACCCTTAGCACCGATACCACGCAAAACTTTGAAGCGTTCTTGGCAGATATTCGCATCAAAGCAATAAAGCAAGGCATCTCAAAAGCAACACTAGATCGTGCTTTTAACGGATTAACACCTGACCCAAAAGTCATTCAATATGACCGCAATCAAGCAGAATTTACCTTGAACTTTTGGCGTTATATGAATTCAAGAGTGAGCAACAATCGCTTAGAAGAGGGTAAGGTTAAACTTGAAGAAAATCGCCCTCTGTTAGAACGCATTTATAAAAAATATGGCGTGCAGCCTTCAATCTTAGTGGCCTTTTGGGGGTTGGAAACCAACTACGGCAAACATGTAGGGAAAATGGCTCTTGTGCGTTCATTGGCAACATTGAGTTTTGATTTGCGTAGACGCGAGTTCTTTACCAAAGAATTGTTAATTTTACTCAAACTGATTGACCAAGAAAAACTACCCCACAACGCACAAGGCTCTTGGGCAGGTGCAATGGGTAATACACAATTTATGCCAAGCAATGTTGCCGCTTACGGTGTGGATGCAGACAAAAATGGCAAATTAGACCTCTGGGGCAGCAAGGAAGATATTTTTCATTCAAGCACTAATTTTCTAAAACGTATTGGTTGGCATAGAGGCGAACGCTGGGGTCGTGAGGTAACAGTCCCTGAAGATTTTGATTTTTCATTGGCAAGCTTAAAAATCAAAAAAACCATTAGGGAATGGGAGTCTTTAGGGATTAAACGTGCAGATGGCAAAAAAAATTCTCGCTCATTGCTCTCACCACCTGAAGCATCATTGATTTTACCAATGGGACACAAAGGCCCCGCTTTTTTGGTTTATAGAAACTTTTACGCCATTCTCAGATGGAACCGTTCAATCCTCTACGCCTTATCTGTTGGTTACTTGTCTGACCGCCTTAATGGACAACCTGTGCTTATCGCTGAGTCTGCTGATGAGCCATCGCTCAGTCGTGATGATGTATTTGCTATTCAAACCACGCTCAATGAATTAGGTTTTAACGCAGGTAAACCTGATGGATTTTCAGGTCCAAAAACTCGCAACGCTACTCGTGATTATCAGCGTGCAAACAACTTAGCCATTGATGGTTATGTCGGCTATCAATTATTGCAACAATTAAAAAAACAAAATGAATATTGAAACCTACCTAGGTTTTGATGTAGGCACAAAACGCACGGGGGTTGCGATTGCTAATAGCCTAACACACACAGCCAATGGCATTGGTGTGGTTGAAAATAACAAAAATGGTTCTATTAATTTTGCAGGATTTGATGCAATTATTAATGCGCATAATGTGAATTTATTTGTAGTTGGCTTGCCCTTCAATAAAGATGGCAAAGAACAAGAAATGACCTTTATTGCCAAGTCATTTGGACGCAAATTGGCCAACAGATACAAGTTAGAAACTGTGTTTATTGATGAGTATTTATCATCATCTGCTACCAAAAAACAACTAAAATACAACCATTATCACCCAAATGCAAAACGCGGTGATGTAGATAAACGCTCAGCTGCGTTAATTTTGCAGACTTGGCTTGAGGACAATTAAAAACGGATGAATAAAGATTTGATTAGTAATGACATTCAACTAGACTCATCTGGCAAGTTAATCCATTTATTAGGACTTGAAGGGCTTTCTAAGAATCATTTAACCCATATCTTAGATGTTGCCGATGGTTTACTTGATGCTCAAGGCAATCTAAAAAAATCCAAAGCTCTCGATGATATGAGCGTCGCTAACTTGTTTTTTGAGTCTTCCACCCGAACACGAAATACTTTTGAAATTGCTGGGAAACGCACCAGTGCCAATATTATCAATGTTGATTTAGCTAACTCAGCTACCAAAAAAAACGAGTCGCTACTTGACACCATACACACGCTCAAAGCGATGCAAATCGATATGTTTGTTATTCGCCACAAACAAAGTGGCTTGCCACATCATGTAGCTGAAAACATTGATGGTGTTTCTATTTTAAATGCGGGCGATGGTATTAACGCTCACCCAACACAAGCATTATTAGATATGTTGACCATTCGCCAACACAAACAAAGTTTCGAGGATCTATCCATAGCCATTGTGGGCGATATCACTCACTCACGCGTGGCACACTCTGATATTCAAGCACTCAAAACTTTAGGGGCAAGTGATATTCGTCTCATTGCGCCAGCAGGTTTGCAATGTGATTCTAAGCAATGTGCGACAATTAAATGTTTTGATAATATTGAAGAAGGCATCAAAAACTGTGATGTGGTGATGGTGTTGCGCCTACAAAAAGAACGCATGTTAGAAGCCGATATTCCTAACGAACAAGAATACTTTGACAATTACGGCTTAACACCTGAACGCCTAGCATTGGCAAAATCGGATGCCATTGTGATGCATCCTGGTCCGATTAATCGTGGCGTTGAAATTGATTCCTCTGTTGCCAATGGCAAGCAATCTGTGATTCTTCAACAAGTAAGCAATGGTATTGCGGTGCGTATGGCAGTGATGGAAATCTTGGCTGGAAACTCTTAATGGAAGACTTTATGACAGACAATAACCTCATTGACTACGACGAAGTCAAGAGCACTCTGTACAACTTAAATACTGATGATACTATTGCCAATGCACACGGAATCTTATGTGGTTTTTCCTGTGTTAAGCCTGAGCTTAAGTTAGACGATTGGCTAAATGAAATCTTGGTGAGTATCGATTTAAACAATGTGAATGAAAAGGATGCTCACGAACAATTAGCAAAAATCTACAACACCACGCTATCGCAACTTAGCGACACCACACTCAACTTTCAACTGCTGATTGCCGATGAAAACTCTAAACTCAGAGAGCAAGCTGATACGCTTATTCAGTGGTGTCAGGGATTTTTAGTTGGCTTAGGCTTACAAAAAGTATCCACCACTGATGAGGATGTCTTGGAAATGATTAAAGACTTCAGTGAAATATCTAAACTTGATGGTAATGTTTTAGATGATGAGCAAAACGCACAAGACCTCAGTGAAATTATTGAGTTTGTGCGTATGGGTACCTTGCTCATTCAAGAAACCCTGCAACCTTCCAAGCAAGATTATATCTCTCCAGACACGCTACATTAAGCTTAATTAGTCAACCCTTAAAAACCACACAACAAATTGATTTATAACAATAAAACCAACAATAACCCTAGACAAATCAACCAACTTTTGTTAAAATACCTCTTATTTCTTGGTCGTTTTGCTTAAAAAAATGTTAACTAAATCTAGTCCAATATCCACCCTAATCAAATCGTTTTCATTC
>NZ_CDSC02000354.1 GCF_001298715.1 Bathymodiolus azoricus thioautotrophic gill symbiont | reverse complement strand
TCCATAGTCTGGATTGCCCCATGTCCTGATTGAACCATCGGACTTAACAGCAGTAAATGCATTTTCATTAGAATAAATCTTGGTATAGCCTTTGTCAATGGGTGCACCTTTGCCTCCACTTTTTGAGTCACCCCACGCCTTGATTGAGCCGTCAGCTTTTATGGCGGCAAAGGCATACTTAGTTGAATAAATCTTGGTATAGCCATTGCCATCAGGTGCGTGTTCGCCTCCAAAATCTGATTCACCCCACGCCTTGATTGAGCCGTCAGCTTTCATGGCAGCAAAGGCATATCCAGATGAATAAATCTTGATATAGCCACTACCATCAGGTGCGTTTGCGCCTCCATTCTCTGAATCACCCCACGCTGTGATTGAGCCATCAGCTTTCATGGCAGCAAAGGCATACCTAGATGGATAAATCTTAATATAGCCATTGTCAGTGGGTGCATTGGGTGCATTTGTACCTCCAGCCTCTGAGTCACCCCACGCTGTGATTGAGCCATCAGTTTTAAGGGCAGCAAAGGCAAGTGCATTTGAATAAATCTCGGTATAGCCTTTGTCAGTAGGTGCACCTGTGCCTCCCCAGCCTGAGTCACCCCACGCCTTGATTGAGCCATCGGTTTTAAGGGCAGCAAAGGCATTAGCAGTTGAATAAATTTTGGTATAGTCACTGCCAGCAGGTGTTTTTGCACCTCCAAAATCTGGGCTGCCCCACGCCTTAATTGAGCCATCGTTTGTAAGGACGGCAAAGGCATTGTAATTTGAATAAATCTTGGTATAACCACTGCCAGCAGGTGCTTTTGCACCTCCAAAATCTGGGCTGCCCCACGCCTTGATCGAGCCATCGTTTGTAAGGGTGGCAAAGGCACTGGAATTTGAATAAATCTTGGTATAGCCACTATCAGTGGGTGCCTTTTTACCTCCAGAATATGGATCGCCCCATGCCTTGATTGAACCATCGTGTGTAAGGACAGCAAAGGCTTCAGAAGTTGAATAAATATTGGTGTAGTCACTGCTAACTGGTGCTTTTTCACCTCCAGAATATGAATTACCCCACACCCTGATTGAACCATCGTCTTTAATGGCAGCAAAGGCCATTTCATTAGGATAATTTGGCGCATTGTAAAATCCACCAAAATCATTCTGAACACTAGAAT
>NZ_CDSC02000311.1 GCF_001298715.1 Bathymodiolus azoricus thioautotrophic gill symbiont | reverse complement strand
GCCTATTATATTTGACTATTCACCGCAGAATGATATAAAATGCTTAAAATTATTAGAATACTCTAATATATATTTAATATTTACTAAAACTTAATAAGGAGTACCAACATGGCTGACGAAACTTTAGACGCATCAGGCTTAAACTGCCCACTACCAATCTTAAAAACTAAGAAAGCACTGTCCAAAATGGATGCTGGAAAAATCTTAGATGTAATTTCAACGGACGCTGGTTCAGTAAAAGACATCGAAGCTTTTTGCAATCAAACTGGCAACAAACTTGTTTCAACAGTAGAAGATGGTAGTAAATATATCTTCACTATTGAAAAGGTTTAAAACACTAATTTAACAGGGGGATTTTATTATGTCAGATAACAAAAAAATGACGATTATTGCCACTAAAGGTACTTTTGATTGGGCGTTTCCACCCTTCATTATCGCCTCTACTGGCGTGGCAATGGACAAAGAAGTGACTATCTTCTTTACTTTCTACGGACTTAACCTTTTACTTAAAGACACTTCCAAATTAAAGGTTTCTCCCATGGGCAATCCCGCCATGCCAATGAAACTCCCTATGGGTCCAAAATGGCTACAAAAAATTGATTTTGGCCCTAAGATTCCAAACATCTTTTGGTCTTTACCATTCACAGAGCATCTGGCAACTTATTTAATGAAAAAAACCATGAAAAAGAATGGCGTAGCAAAGTTAGATGAATTACGCGCTATGTGTCAAGAATTTGATGTTAAATTTATCGCTTGTGAAATGACGGTTGATTTATTTGGTTATAGCAAAGACGATTTCATTGATGGTGTTGAATTTGCAGGTGCAGCGACTTATTTTGATGAATGTGATGGCTCAAACCATAACCTTTATATGTAGCAACTTATTGTTAGCTATTAATAAAAACCTCCGAAAGGAGGTTTTTTTATGTCCAATCTAAACTCAACCAATCTCGTTCTTTGGCTATTTTTTGAAGCTTGTCGTCCCCATGCACAACAATAGGATTATCAACTAATTCTAATAACGGTAAATCATTGTGTGAATCGGAATAAAAATAAGCACCCTCCAAAGTTTCATTATTCTCTTCACACCATTGTTTTAGTTTGCGAACTTTACCGATTTGAAAACACGGCTCACCTAATACTTTGCCTGTAAATCTCCCAGCAATCATTTCAGGTTCAGTGGCTAATAACTCATCAATGCCGTAAACTTGTGCAATCGGACGGGTAACAAATGAATTGGTAGCAGTAATGACTATAATTCTATCACCGTTTTTCTTGTGTAAATTTACCACTTTTTGCGCTTTTTCCAGAAGGATTGGCTGGATCTTCTCAGCCATAAATTGTTGATGCCACGCTTTTAATTGCTTAATGGGGTTGCTTGCTAAAGGCGTTAGGCAGAATTCTAAATATTTATCAATATTTAACTCACCTTTAGCGTAATCGTCAAAAAATGCTTGATTTTGCTGCTGGTATTCATCAACATCAACTGCACCAATTTCAGACAAAAACTCACCCCATAAAAAATCACTGTCGCCTCCTAACAAAGTTTTATCTAAATCAAATAATGCAAGTGCCATATTAATAAATATTACAACCAAAGAAAAACATT
>NZ_CDSC02000460.1 GCF_001298715.1 Bathymodiolus azoricus thioautotrophic gill symbiont | reverse complement strand
AAGTTATCATTTTTTAGCGTCATTATTTTTGAGTTTAAGGTTAAATAATTTTCTATAACGGGCGCAAGGTATATTTAATTTTTTTCGATATTTGGTTATTGTTCTTCGACAAATTACAATCCTGTCCCGTGTTAATAAATCACATATTTTTTGATCAGAAAGTGCAATACTTTCATTGTGAATAATTTGAATAATTCTGTGTTGAATAGATTTTGCAGCATGATTGCCAACATTGGCAGAAAATAAATCTTGGATTTTAATCGTACCAATGGGTGTATCCATATATTTGTTTTTAATTAAACGCGATAAGGTGGATTCACCCATATCCAGTTCCAATGCTAATTGTTTTTGCGTTAATGGTAATATGTATTCCAGACCTTTGTCAAGCGCTTGATGTTGTTTGGCGACCAGCGCCTTGCTAATTCTCTGTAAATATTGATTGCGATAAGTCAAAAAATCAACCAGTCCACGGGCAATGCTTAGATGTTCATTGAATAAAGTTTTGTCTGGAATTTGTTTGCGTAACGCTAGATATTCTTTATTGAGCATGATAGCGGGTAGCTTTTTTAGGCTAATGCGCCAACCATCGCCTACTTTGTTAATAAAAATATCTGGCTGTATATATGAGTTTTGAATATTACCTAAATTATCAGCTGGGGTTTTATTCAAATATTTAACCACCTTGATGAAGTTACATCTTTGTATTTCGGTTATTTGGGAAATATCAGTCTCACCGGATAAAAGTTTCACAATTAAAGATTGATCGGCAAGGTTTCCCTTATGATTGACTTGTAATAATAAAAAGTCTTGCGTATTAAAGGAGGTAATACCAAAAGGGTCAAGATTGGTTTGCATTTTATTTTTGACCATCTCACACTGCTGAATATTGACTTGATCCTTGGAGTGTTTTCTTGAATAAATCCTTATGATTGCCTCAATGTTTATCTCTAGAAATCCGACTTCGGTTAAATTCTCAAGCATAATATAGGCGATATTAAGTTGTTTTTCGGTTAAACCAATATTTGGTAATTGGTTTTCTAAACTAGAAAACAAAGATTCTTTGAAGGTTAATTTTGCAAAGGAATCTTCATTGGTTTTATTATTGACATAAAATTCATCTGTTTTTTTAGTATTTTTAGTCAAAATAATATTTTCTTTTAAGGCATTATTCACTTCAACTAATAAATCGTCATACGGCATAGACAGTAGATTTATAGAGTTTTTTAATAAGGGCGTTAAGTTGAAATTAAAACTTAATTTTTGTTGTAATGAGTGTTTTGGCATAGTTATTGCTTGTATTAATATTAAATAGTATACTTTGTTACTGATTAGGGTACATTATTTTTTTATTAAATAATAAACTTAAGGGGAGAGGATTATGCCTAATATAGAATTAACACGATCGGTTGACAAATCGCCAACTGAAAGCTTTTATGATGTAATGCGAAGACAGGGGATTAGTCGTCGTAGTTTTATTAAATATTGTAGTTTAACTGCAACCGCATTAGGCTTAGGGCCTTCGTTTGTCGGTAAGATTGCTTATGCTATGGAAAATAAACCAAGAATTCCAGTGCTTTGGCTACATGGCTTAGAGTGCACATGCTGTTCAGAATCGTTTATTCGTTCAGCACACCCATTGGCAAAAGATGTTATTTTGTCTATGATTTCGCTAGATTATGATGATACGATTATGGCGGCAGCAGGGCAGCAAGCAGAAGCCATTATTGATGAGACTATTGAAAAATACGATGGTAATTTTATTCTTGCAGTTGAGGGTAATACACCTCTTAATCAAGACGGCATGTCTTGTATTATTGCCGGCAAGCCTTTTCACCACCAAATTGAAAAAGTTGCTAAACATTGTAAGGCGATTATTTCTTGGGGTTCATGTGCTTCTTGGGGTTGCGTTCAAGCCGCCAGACCCAATCCTACACAAGCAACACCAACACATAAATTAATCACTGACAAGCCAATCATTAAAGTGCCTGGTTGTCCACCAATTGCAGAAGTTATGACAGGGGTGATTACTTATATGGTAACTTTTGACAAAATGCCTACCTTAGACAGACAAGGCCGTCCTAAGATGTTTTATTCACAAAGAATTCACGATAAATGTTATCGTCGTCCACATTTTGATGCTGGACAATTTGTGGAAGAGTTTGACGATGAAAATGCCAAAAAAGGCTATTGTTTATACAAGGTTGGCTGTAAAGGTCCAACAACTTACAACGCTTGCTCTACCATTCGTTGGAATGAAGGCACTTCTTTCCCAATTCAAGCAGGCCATGGTTGTATTGGTTGCTCAGAAGATGGATTTTGGGATAAAGGCTCATTTTATGACCGCTTAACTGAGGTGCATGGCTTTGGTATTGAGGCGGATGCTGATGAAATCGGATTTGCTGTTGCTGGTGCTACAGGCGCGGTAATTGCTGTGCATGCAGCAGCCAGTGCACTTAAAAGTGCCAAGACCAATCAAGCAGAAAACACAGGAGAATAAATTATGTCAGTTATAAATACACCCAATGGTTACACTTTGGACAACGGCGGTCAGCGTGTTGTTGTGGATCCTGTTACTAGAATTGAAGGACATATGCGTTGTGAAGTCAATTTAGACAAAAACAATGTGATTGTTAATGCGGTTTCCACGGGTACAATGTGGCGTGGACTTGAAGTGATTTTAAGAGGTAGAGACCCCCGCGATGCTTGGGCTTTTGTTGAGAGAATTTGTGGCGTTTGTACAGGGTGCCATGCGCTGGCATCTTGTAGAGCAGTAGAGGATGCGTTGGATATTAAAATCCCACTTAATGCGCATCTTATTCGTGAAATGATGGCAAAAACTTTGCAAGTGCACGATCATGTTGTGCATTTTTATCACTTGCATGCGTTGGACTGGGTCAATCCAGTGAATGCATTAAAGGCAAACCCGAAGGCAACCTCAGGGTTGCAAAATATCGTATCGCCTAAGCATGCCAAATCTAGCCCTGGATATTTTAAAGATATTCAAACTAGAATTCGTAAGTTTATTGAATCGGGGCAATTAGGACCCTTTAAAAATGGTTATTGGGACAATCCTGCTTATAAGCTTTCTCCCGAAGCAGATTTAATGGCGGTAGCGCATTATTTGGAAGCCTTGGACTTGCAAAAAGAGTTTGTTAAGTTGCATACTATTTTTGGTGGTAAAAATCCACACCCAAATTATCTTGTTGGTGGCGTCCCGTGTGCAATTAATATGGATGGCGATATGGCTGCAGGTGCACCCCTAAATATGGAGCGTTTAAATTTTGTTAAATCACGCATTGATGAAATGGTGCAGTTTAATAATAATGTTTATGTGCCTGATGTTATTGCTATTGCCAGTTTTTATAAGGGACAACTATGGGGTGGCGGTATTGGTGCAAAAAGTGTCATGGATTACGGCGCTTATCCTAAAGTTAATTATGATAAATCTACCGATCAATTGCCAGGTGGCGTTATTCTTAATGACAATTGGGATGAGGTATTTCCAGTTGATCCAAAAGACCCAGAGCAAGTGCAAGAATTTGTTACACATTCTTGGTATAAATATCCAGATGAAACCAAAGGACTACACCCATGGGATGGTATTACAGAGCCAAACTATGAGTTAGGATCCAAAACTAAAGGCACAAGAACCGATATTAAGGAGCTTGATGAAAGTGCTAAATACTCATGGATTAAATCCCCTCGCTGGAGAGGGCATGCAGTTGAAGTGGGTCCTTTATCTCGTTATGTTTTAGCAATCGCACAAGGACATGAGTACATCACAGAACAAACCACTAAGGCACTTTCTGGATTTAACGCTTTAGCTGGCACTGAACTTAATATGAAGCAAGCGCTGCAATCTACTATAGGTAGAACGCTTGCAAGAGCATTAGAGTCCGAATATTGCGCTGAAATGATGGTGGAAGATTGGCATGCGTTAATCAAAAATATAAAGAGTGGCGATAGCTCAACTGCTAACATGGAAAAATGGGATCCTAAAACTTGGCCAAAAAATGCCAAAGGTGTAGGTACAGTAGCTGCTCCTCGTGGTGCAAATGCGCATTGGATTGTGATTAAAGATGGAAAAATTGACAATTACCAGTGTATTGTTCCAACAACTTGGAATGGGTCACCTCGGGACCCAGAGGGAAATATTGGTGCCTTTGAGGCCAGCTTAATGGGAACCCCTGTTGAGCGTGCCAATGAGCCGGTTGAAATTTTACGCACTTTGCACAGTTTCGACCCATGTCTTGCCTGTTCTACTCATATAATGAGTGAAGAAGGTGAAGAATTAATTAATGTTAAAGTTCGATAAGGAGTATAAAAATGAAAAAATTATTATTAGTTGCAATGTCGTTGTTATTTTCAGTCACTGCGATTGCTCATTCTGGGCATACGCCATTTGAACTTGTGGGTGTTATTGAGGTAGCGAAACACTATCTTAGTAGCTCATACCATATCGCTGCAATGTTGGCAATGAGTGCGGTGTTGATAGTAAGCGCTGTCCTTGTTTGTAATAGCAGGCAAATTTTATCAACGATATTAATGGTATTAGGCCTTATGAGTTCAATATTGGGTGTAGGTCTTTTATTGTCATAAACTTTTATTTAAAGGGGTAGATTATGAGTACAAAAAAGATGAGTTCGGCTATTGGTGACTTAGAATCATCAGGTATTGAATCAACCGTAGAGGCAGTTTATGTATATGAAGCGCCTGTGCGTTTGTGGCATTGGGTTAATGCAGGTGCTATTACTGTTTTGGCGTTGACGGGTTATTTTATCGGCTCCCCATTGCCTAGCATGTCAGGTGAAGCAAGTGATTTTTATGTTATGGGCTATATTCGCTTTTTCCATTTTGTGGCGGCTTATGTGTTTGCCATTGGTATGATTGGTAGGGTGTATTGGGCATTTGTAGGGAATGGACATGCCAAACAGCTTTTCGTGCCACCATTGTTTCAAATATCTTGGTGGAAAGAGGTGTTGCATGAGTTGCGCTGGTATGCCTTCTTAGAAAAAGAGCCTAAAAAATATGTGGGACACAATCCTATGGCATCACTGTTTATGTTTTTAATGTTTGTTACAGGATCTATCTTTATGATTTTTACTGGATTTGCATTGTATGCAGAAGGTCAAGGAATGGATAGCTGGTGGTATACTGCCTTTGCTGGGTGGCTGATTCCACTCTTTGGACAAAGTCAGGATGTGCATACTTGGCATCACTTGGGCATGTGGTTTATTTTGACATTCGTTATGATTCATATTTATGCCGCTATTAGAGAAGATGTAATGTCAAGGCAATCGTTAGTTAGTACAATGATTAATGGCTGGAGAACTTGGAAAGACGATCGAAGATAGTCATTTTATTTTAATTTTTTTAGTAAAAAGAGTGTCATTTGGAGCTCTTTTTATCTATATAAAAAAGGTAAAAAATGAAAGTTTTAATATTAGGTGTTGGCAATATATTGTGGGCTGATGAGGGTTTTGGTGTGCGCACAGTTGAGGCAATCAATCAGCAATACGAATTTAATGATGAAGTTAAATTAATGGATGGTGGCACACTGGGGTTGTATTTAATTCAACATGTACAAGAATGTGATTTATTGATTGTTTTTGATGCAATTGATTATGGTTTAAAACCTGGCACGATGAAACTTATTCATGATGAAGATGTCCCTAAATTTATGGGTGCTAAAAAAATGAGTCTACATCAAACAGGCTTTCAAGAAGTACTATCTACCGCTGAATTAACAGGGGAAACACCAGATCATATATTTTTAATTGGCGTTCAACCTGTGCAATTAGAGGATTTTGGCGGTAGTTTGCGTGATGAAGTTAAAGTGCAAATTCAACCAGCAATTAATGAATGTTTGAAATATCTTGATAGTTATGGTGTTACTTACAAAAAGCGTGTGACGCCGCTTGCTGAATGTGAGGGCGTCAACAGTCCAACAATTGCTATGGATGATTATGAAGTGAATCGACCACCTGAAGCAATAGCGTGCAGAAAAGGAGATGCCCGGGTGTTAATGGACAATGCTTTTGAACAGCGAGAAGAAGAATTGATTGATAATACTTGCCACACTAATGTCTTTGTGGATGGTCGCAAGCACTTTGAGGGGTAAATAATGTGTATTGGTATTCCTATGCAGGTTGTGGATTCTATGAGCGATACTTTTGCGACTTGTCAAGATAATGGGGTTAATAAAACCATTAATATGCAATTGGTTGGACCACAAATGACAGGTACTTGGGTGTTGGTTTTTATTGATGCTGCCAGAGAGGTTATTTCTACTGACAGAGCCAAAGAAATTGATAATGCTTTAAAGGCAGTCAGTTTGGCGATGTATAGTGATGAGAGCGAGCGAATACACGCTTTATTTGGTGATTTAATTGATCGAACACCTATTAACCCTTTTTTACCCGAGGACAAACAATGATGTTTCCAGAACTAATACAGCAACTTATCGATAAAAATCAATATCCGCTTTTATTGGCAGACGATGTCAACGCTTTTATCGGTAAGCACCGTCATAGTGTTTTATTTTTTTGCAATGACGCTAAACTTTTTCCAGAAAGTTTAGATGTTGCTGTCATATTGCCAGAATTGATGGTAGCTTTTAAACATGCAATTGTTCCCGCTATTATTAGTCGCGATGACGAAATGAAAGTTCAGCGAAATTATGGTTTTACCACCTGGCCTTCTTTGGTGTTTTTTAAAGATGGAAATTATTTAGGTGCCATTTCCAAGGTGCAAGACTGGGATGATTATATCAATACAATACAAAAACTGTTATTATCAGAACCAACAACACCACCCATTAAAATAGCTTTAAAACAAAATTAGAAGGAGTTTAAAAATGTCATCAATCCCTATTCCACCAATTCCAGCAAATTTTTTAGGTGCTGGTTCACAAACTATATCGGAAGAAGATAAATTAGAATATATGGAAATGCCGACAGAAATGTCTACCTTTGATGTAAATAGTAAAATTTATGAATGGGATGAAAGTCAAGACTTATCTCAGTGTAAAGAATTTTTAGAACGCATTCATTTTCAAATGCTTAATTATAAAATTGACAACCCTAATCTGTCTTTTGTTGTCCATGGTTTGGATGAAAATAATTTAGCGTACCTTAATACCCTGCTAGGCGAGGGGGAAGTGAGTGCAATTATCAATCAAAAAGAACAAATAGTAAACATTCAAGAGTCAATTTTTACAGGCGTTTGGCGAATCACTATTATTGATAACGATAATAATCTTGTTAGTGACTGTATTGAAGTGGGTGATATCCCAGAGGCGATTGTTATGCTTAATCAAAAAAACTCTAGTAAAGTTATATTTAATAGCGCCTTATTGCCAGAAAATGTCATTAACGCACCCGCAATTTTGACTGAATTAAAAGAAAAAAGAGAAGAACATGGTAATTTAAAAACTTCTTTAGAAGCTATTAATTTAACATTGTTGCCTCACACAGAAGATGACTTAATCTCTATTAATAATGTTTTAGGTTTGGGTGATACTGTTATCTTGTCAAGAGGTTATG
Organism: Bathymodiolus azoricus thioautotrophic gill symbiont; assembly: GCF_001298715.1. GTDB lineage: Bacteria > Pseudomonadota > Gammaproteobacteria > PS1 > Pseudothioglobaceae > Thiodubiliella. The sequence goes on along the minus strand of NZ_CDSC02000460.1, from coordinate 2,519 downwards.
GTAATTGTCGTATTACTTCAACCGGTGTTTCTGCTATTTGGTGGGTGAAATATTTTAACTCTACTGACAATGAAATACTCAGCACTATTGAGGTAGTTGACATACCTATTGTTGCTTGTGCTGCACAAGAAGATATAGAATCAAGCACTGAACGCTTAAAAGAGTTTACTGACGAATTGTGAAAACTTTTGAAGGCAGTTATCTAGGAGATGAGGAGAAAATTGCCGATGATGCTTGCATGGAGTGCAAAATTTGTCATCATGTTTACAAACCTGAAGAGGGGGATGATTATTGGCAGATAGCAGCTAACACGCCATTTACTCAATTACCAGGGCATTGGCATTGTCCAAATTGTGATGGTTTTATGGATCAGTTTATGGTTATCGATAGAAATGATATTTTATAGTTATTAAAATGAATGGTAGCAATATTGAGTGTTTAAAAAGTCATTATCAATATGTGTATAAGCACAAAATGAAAGACATTCCGATTGTTAACAATAAACTTAAAGTTGAAGTAGTGGGTTTTGTTAACTGGGGAGAAGAAAGCGGTAAGCAAGCCTCTAAAGTCGGAGTATTAATCACACCTTGGTTTATGAATATTGTTCTACTGCCAAATGGCATTATGCAACAAAAAATTAGGGTAGGGAAAACTGCCAACATATTGTTTCCAGATGGTGAATATTCTTTTTTAACTCAATTAGATGATGAATTTGGTGTTTATTTAACTTGTTCATTGTTTTCGCCTATGTTTGAATTTAAAACCCAGACTCAAGCAGTTGAGACTGCTACTGCAGTGATGGGACAATTATTGCAAAATGATGAATTCAAGAAAGCAGAAAAGGATAAGAAAGCGCTAGTACAAAAAATTAAGGACGATGAGACCTTAAGTAAGGTTACCTCAAGAAGAGATTTTCTTCGTGGGAATAAAAACAATACACAAGTTTTATAATGTCAATTGAAGGAAAAATTGTAATCAAAGTTGTTATAGAGGCCTCTGATATTAAAAAAGTTTTAATTAGCTCTTCTCGCCCCCTACATATCACTCAATTATTTGCAGGACAGTCTATTCAAAAAGTCGCAACAACACTCGATGCTTTGTATCAATTATGTAATACTGCACACAGATTTGCATTTTTACACCTTTTGGATAAATGCAAGGTGATTTCTTTGAGCAAAAATGAAATAATGGCCTGTCAATTACTGTTAGATTTAGAGACTATTAGGGAGCATTGTTTTAGTATTGCAACAAAATGGCGTATTGATGATAGTAATAAAATAAATAAAAATATTGTTGATTTATTTGCTACGCTTAGAGAAATAAATACCACTTTATTTCTAACAGGCAACCCTTTATCGTTAGAAAAAAAAACACTACAACCTTTTAGTGGCATTAATTCTTTAGTTGCAAAATTAGAGCAACAACTAATGCTTGAGCTTGTTGGCGAACAGTTCCATTCAGAGACAATACTTTCCAATAGTGAAAATTTTGAATATTGGATAAAAACCCAAAGTAGCGACTGCGCCCTATTTTTACACAATATACAGCAATCTCAATCAAGTGGCTTAGGTAGCGTTGATTCTTTATTTTTGCCAAATATAACAACAGAAGAAATAATAACATTGCTTAATGATGATGGGTTTATTGGTCAGCCTACTTATAAAAATATTTGCTATGAAACTACACCATATAGCAGACAAAAAAAACATCCATTAATACAGAAATTATCTGCAAAATATGGCAATGGCGTGTTAAGCAGATATGCCTCTCAACTGCTGGAAATATTTGAGTTGTTGAAGGGGGTTAAGCACAACTATGTGAACCTTTATTCTGAGGATATTCATTATGATATTAACACCTCTACTGTCGTTAATACAGCTGTTGTTGAGGTAGAGGCAGCACGTGGAAAATTAATGCACTCTTTAACAATTCAAGGCGAAGAAATTAAGAGTTATCGGATACTTTCACCAACGCAATGGAATTTTCATCCTCAAGGCGTTTTAAAGCAAATGATTCAATCCCTTGATTTTCAAAATAAACAGGACTTAGTTAATAAAATAACATTGTTAACTAATGCTATTGATCCTTGTGTTGGCTATACAATAGAGATTAACAATGCATGAAATGAGTATCTGCATGAGTATTGTTGAGTCCCTAGAAGCCAGTGCAAAAGCAAATAACTATAAAGCTATTAATAAGGTTTGGTTAGAAATAGGACCTTTTTCAGGAGTGGAAGTTAACGCTTTAGAATTTAGTTTTGATGTGGCAATTCGTGGTACTATTGCGAATGGTGCTCAGTTAGAAATTATACAAACGCAGGCAAATGCTTGGTGTTTTAGTTGTGATAAAACAGTGGTGGTCAAACAAAGATACGACGCTTGCCCACTATGTAACTCCAGCCAATTAACTGTAACAGGTGGTGAAGAGTTAAAAATTAAACAAATATCAATTAAGGAGTAATAATATGTGCACAGTATGTGGATGTAACGAAACCGAACACACTCATGACCATGATCATG
>NZ_CDSC02000105.1 GCF_001298715.1 Bathymodiolus azoricus thioautotrophic gill symbiont | reverse complement strand
AATGGTATTTTAGAAGGTTTAAACTCAGTGATTCAAGCAGCAAAGAGAAAGGCAAGGGGCTATGGTAAAAAGCATTTTAAAACCATGGCTTATTTGCTTAGTGGAAAGTTGGATTTAAATCGGGTTAATGGATTTTTACCCACTTGTTTTTAACAAGAGCCAAAAAAAAGTGGATGCCGATCATTTTTTTAATGATAAGGATGCCTTGTTGATTGATGAGGTTAGCACCTGGTTGAAATAGCGTTATTATTACTGTTGGGTGCGTTTTCTGGTTTTATTGCTGGACTGTTTGGTGTGGGTGGCGGTTTGATTATCGTGCCAGCATTGTTGTATGTGTTGGCATTTGAGGTTCAAGAAGTGGTGTTAATGCATACAGCGATTGGCACTGCACTGGCAGTGATTGTTTTTACCTCTATATCCAGCGTTTGGGCGCACCATCGCCATGGCGCTATTCATTGGCAATATTTCATAAAACTCACCCCTACTATTTTATTAGGCGCTTTTAGCGGAGCGATTATTGCTCAATATTTGAGTTTTGATTTCTTGCGAATTTTCTTTGCAATCTTTGAAATAATGGTTGCAATGATAATGTGGTTTAGCATTAGCACTTCTGGATATGCAGATAATTTAAACAGATGGGTTTGGCTAATAACAGGCTATATTATCGGATTGGTTTCAGCTATAGTTGGTATTGGTGGTGGTACAATGACCACGCCATTTTTAACTTACAATAAGGTTGATATTAAAAACGCTATTGCCACTTCAGCGGCTGTGGGTATGCCGATTGCGATTGTAGGCAGTGTGGGTTTTATCATAATTGGTACTGGAATTGAAGGCACTACTAGTGGATTAGGGTTTATCCATATAAAAGCATTGCTCAGTATTGTTATGACTAGTATTTTTTTTGCACCACTTGGTGCTAAGGTTGCACATAATATTAATGGCAAGAGATTAAAAAAAGGCTTTGCCTTATTTTTGCTCTTATTAGGTGTGTTTGTTTTAAGTTTCTAGCGTTATAATTTGGCGATGATTTTGTTAAAAATATCATCAAAACCACCGTTGGACATAACGACAAAATGTCCTTGTTGGATGCGGCCGAGTTCGGCAACAATGTCCTCAACACAGACAAATAAACTATCTTTGCTGAATAAGGCATTAATATCCCAATCTTGATTTTCTGGTTTTAGAATTAATATTTGATTGGCTTCACTTAGAGCGTCAACTAAACTTTGTTGATGCACGCCAGATTTCATTGTGTTAGAGCGCAGTTCTAAAATTGCAACGATGTTTTTATTGCCGACTTTGGCACGCAAACCACTAAGTGTGGTTTGAATAGCGGTTGGGTGATGAGCAAAATCATCATATAGCGTGATATTATCGGTTTGGTATTTGATTTCTAAACGACGCTTCACCCCTTGGAATGTATTCAGTGCCTCGCAAGCAGTTTTAATTGTCACGCCAATATGGTGTGCAGCATAAATAGCACAAAGTCCATTTTGCATATTGTGCTCACCCAACAGATTCCAGTCAACTGTGTTATTTTCAACATCAAAGGTAGTGCCAATATCACTGATTTCCAATTTGGAAGTTGGTAGGGTTTGTTGTTCTGAGTATAGTCCCATTTCAATGACTTGTTCAATCGCTGATACATTTTGTGGATGGACAATGAGTCCATCATTTGGTATGGTGCGAAGCAGATGATGGAATTGTTTTTGAATGTCTTTGAGAGAATCAAAGATATCAGCGTGGTCAAACTCAAGATTATTAATCACCAAAGTTTTAGGGCGGTAATGCACAAACTTTGAGCGTTTGTCAAAAAAGGCAGTGTCATATTCATCGGCTTCAATCACAAAGAAATCAGAGTCGGTCAGTCGTGATGACACACCAAAGCCTTCAACCACACCACCGATTAAGAAATTTGGGTTGTAGCCTGTGATTTCTAAAATCCAAGCCAACATACTGGCAGTGGTAGTTTTTCCATGCGTACCACTAATAGCAAGCACCCATTTGTCGCGTAATACATTTTCACTAAGCCACTGCGCCCCTGAAGTGTAGGTGTATTGTTTATTTAAAATTTCTTCCACACATTCATTGCCACGCGATAAGGCATTGCCAACAATATAGACATCAGCCTTGGGTAAGTCTTTAGCGTGATAGCCCTGTGTGTAACTGACACTTTGTTTATCAAGCTGAGTGCTCATTGGTGGGTAAACACCTTGGTCTTGTCCAGTAACGCTGTGTCCAAGTTGTTTGGCAATTAAGGCGAGTGATCCCATAAAAGTGCCAGCGACACCTAAAATATGAATGTGCATTTACTTAGTGAGGGCTATTGTTCTTTAAATAAGGTCATTCGTGTATTATATGTTTATTTATTTTAGTTTGTAACAACTATGAAAATATACTTGGTTGGTGGTGCTGTGCGAGACCAATTATTGGGCATTGCTGATGAAAAAACCGAAAAAGATTGGGTGGTAGTTGACTCGTCGCCCGATGAAATGTTGGACTTGGGTTATCGCCAAGTGGGGCAATCCTTTCCTGTATTTCTACACCCTGGCACACAAGAGGAATATGCACTTGCTAGAGTTGAGCGAAAAATTAGCAAAGGTTATAAAGGTTTTGAATTTGATACTTCTAAAATTGTCACCCTTGAGCAAGATTTATCTCGTCGAGATTTAACCATTAATGCCATTGCTCAAACAAAAGACGGTGATTTGGTTGACCCATTCAATGGACAAGAAGATTTAGACAATGGTTTACTTAGACATGTATCTGATGCGTTTAGCGAAGACCCTGTGCGTGTGTTGCGTGTTGCTCGTTTTGCCGCACGGTTTAAAAAATTTGGCTTTAAAGTGGCGCATGCAACGCATCAGTTAATGAAACAAATGGTGAGCTCTGGTGAGGTGGATGCGCTCACCCCTGAGCGAGTTTTTAAAGAATTAGAAAAATCCCTATCTTACGAAACGCCATCAGCATTTTTTAAAGTGTTGTTAGCTTGCGGTGCTTATGACAGAGTTTTTGCTGCGCTTAAATCTCGTGATAAACAAAGTCACGAAAACCCATTTGAGATTTTAGATAATTTAGCAACTGATGCGATGCATATCAAGTTTGCCATATGGCTAAAAGATGAAAAGACAGAGGCAATCACTGAGTTATGCAATAATATCAAGTGTCCAAAAAAATACAAACAGCTGGCAAAACTGGCGCATAAAACTTATCAGTTTGCCACAAGCTTTGATAACCAGTCTAGCAATGAAGTGTTTAACTTTTTTACCAAAACTGATGCGCTTAGACGACAAGATCGATTTTCAGAATTACTGGCAACTTTTGAGTTATTGGGTATTGATGTTAGTCGTATTATTGAACTCAGAGGCTTGCTAAATATGATTGATATCTCTCAGTTGAATAAAGAGAATATTGGCGCTGAGATTCAAATAGAGAAACAACGCGTTATTGAGTCATTTCTCAACGCGACATAGCGAATCAAATTCGCAATATTGACAAGCGGTTTTATTTGGCAAAACTTGTGTCTTGCCCTGTTGAAAATCTTGACTGGCAGTGTTTAGTATTTCCCCCCAAATGATAACTTGCTCATCCCATTCTTTGCAAGAATTTCTCGCAGATTGCTTGGGTAATGAATCTTTGTTTTTTGATAAGCCTTTAATGCTAACTTTATTGGCGTTTAGTTGAATGAATGCTGCGCCTTGGGCGGCATTACTGATAGCGTAGATAGGCAGTTGTGGCTCTTTGATTGCTTCGCCACACCAGTTACTAATAGAAGGGTTTCCAATTTTATAATCAAAAATAATCTTATTACCCCCTTTTGTCTCATCAAGTCTATCTAGACGGGTGTTAAATTTAAGTCCAGCAATATTAACATTAACACTTTGTTCGGTTGATAATACGGTGAATGGATGCCTTTGTTTTTCGATTTCAATAAACTGATGAATAATTTTCGAGATTCTTATTTTTTCGTTTTCTTTAAAGCCAGTATCATTGTAATATTTGATTGCCGTGTTTATTTTTTCTTTAATTAACACATCTAATTTATCTTTACTGAGCGATAACAGTTTATCTTGCGAGGTAATTTCTTGATAAAAGTATTGTAAGGTGGTGTGAATAATATTGCCTTGCTCCATTCTGTTTAGACCAATATGCGGGTCATTAAATGATTGAATGTTTAATCGGCGTGCAAAGCCACTAAAGGCACATGCCATTTGATTTTTCAAGATACTTACACCGCCATGCACTTGTGCGTGTTTCAATGGATTGGCTTTTGCATCATCCACAGTTTCCAATACTATGTTTTGATAGTCATGTGTGAGTATTGGTGTTTCATGATTAAATGTTAACAGAGGGGACGGTCGCTGTTCGCTACTCAAGTGTACTTTGGCGTAGGAGAAAATAACCTCAGTAGACAGATTAACAAGGTTATTGAGCGTGTCTTGTGCATCTTTAGCAATTAATTCAAAATTTGTTCGTGGAATTTGGTGTGTTACAGCAATATCACTAGGAATAAAACGCGGCACATTGAGCGTGGCAGGTAAGAATTCATCCGTCATCCCCAGTACCCAAGCGGCATCAAAGTACAAGCCTTCTGCTTCTAAACTGCCTAATATTTGAATTGGGGTTTTGGCAGATTGTGCTTGAAAAACAACTTGTGAGAGCCAATCTTTCAAATCCTTAATGGCATGAGCGGCACCAACTTGAGTATTTATTTGTGCCAGTTGATTAAGTCCAGAAGAGGTGCTTTGATATTTGTTGAATAATTGATATTCGGTGCTGGATAATGTTCTATCAGTAGCGAAACCCCAAATTTGTAAGTAGGTATTAAAATCTAATAACCACGCATCATGTGTTTGTTGTCTTTTTGTTGATTGTGCTATTGTTGCTTCAAGCAATGTTTTTATTTGCGGTGTGTTGTTTAGGTGTTTTTCTAAATGGGAAAATTTAAAATGTGTTTTTGAAAAATCTAAGGTGCGGTTAACTAATAAAGCACGAGCTGATCGTTCTTTTTGTGCGTGGGCAATATAAGGCGAAGTGATAACAGTGTTAAAAGTTTCAGTCTTGATGCGGTTACTTTTCAATTGCTGACAGAGTTCCAATAGTGTTAGAATATGGCGAATCAACGGATATTCAGTTAATGAAAAACCTAGGGAAATATTATAAGATTTTTGCCCAGTTTCCATTAGTGTATTGGCAAATACTCGGTCAAAAACAGATTGAATTTGATAATGGTCATTGTTCAATGTTGGACAAATAATGGCAATGTGTTTATTTGGATATTGCGCATTCAAATCCTTTGCCCAATGGGCAGCAGATAAGAGTTCATCTTGGGTAGTTTGAAAAACTTTATGGTTGCTTTGTGTGTTTTTTTGTTCAGATTTAAGCACTTGATAGCCAGTCTTATCAAGTAATAACGATTGCACGGGTGTGAGTGTTTTAAAGCCATAAATATAAGGTTTTGCTAGATTGGTATTATGTGTAATAATTAACGCAGATAAGTCGTTGGTATCCAATAAGTTGTGGGCTGATTTGGTCTTTTGATAATCCTTCAGCCAAGTGGCAAACAGCTTGTAATTTTCAACACCTAATTTTGATAATTGCATGTAATCAATGAGATGGGCATCACAATAATTGTTATTTTTTATGACTTCATCCAGTAAGCGATTATCAACTTTTTGCCCTGATTTTTGTATTGATTGCTTAATTAATGTGCGAGATTCAATATTTGAAATTAAGCGTTTTTTTGTATTGGCTTCAAGCGATTGCCAAGTTTCTTGTAAGTATTGGCACCAAGATAGAATTTTTGGTAGAGCAGAATTGCCTTTTTGCACACCCCAAGTTTTTTTAAACGCTAACACTTGGCGATTGTTTGCCAAGATAACAATATCACCCTTAGTAACTTTTGTTGTATTTGTGTTAAGCCACATTAGAAGTAAAGGATGTAGCAGAATGCGTTAGGTTTACACTTTTCAATGAAATCTTAAAAAGAATATTTTTTATTTCTGAATTATGATACATACCCAAAAAATGTATCAAGTCTTAAGCCTAACGCCTCTAAGCCTTGTTTTTTTAAACTGGAAAATAATTGCACATCAACATAAGGATATTGTTCAACTTCGCGTTTGACTTTAAGCAATGAATTCTTGGCAGCGCCTTTTTTGAGTTTGTCAGATTTGGTTAGGATGATTTGTGTGGGTAAGTTTGCACCAACACACCAATCCAACATCATTTGATCAAACTTTGTTAGTGGACGACGCGCATCCATCACTAACACTGCACCTACTAAGCATTGGCGTTGTGCAAAATATTCACCCATATCTTTTTGCCATTGTTGTTTGATATGCTCAGGTACTTTAGCATAACCATAGCCAGGTAGGTCTACCAAACGATGATTTTCGTCCAATTCAAAAAATACCAAATGCTGCGTTCTGCCGGGTGTACGAGATACTTTTGCTAATTTTTTTTGCAAAGTAATGGTGTTGATAGCGCTTGATTTTCCAGCGTTAGAGCGTCCAGCAAAAACCACTTCATAGCCTTGGTCTTCTGGGCACCCTTTGAGTGATGGACAAGAGAGTAAAAATTTTGCTTGATGATAAATATTGCTCATTTAGTTTAGAAAAGGTATAATTCCGCCTGATGGTGATAAAGTTACCATTATATATTTTAAAAATTTAAGGAGCACAGTATGTTTTCAACAGGAAAAAAAGTTTTAGTAATAGCGGCTACAGTAATATCAATGAGTTCTTTGGTTCAAGCAGATGGCAAGGCAGCTTATGCTGCTGGTGGCTGTGCTGCGTGTCATGGTGCTAATGGTAAATCAGCAATTCCAATTTACCCTCACCTTGCTGGACAACAGGCATCCTATATTGTTAAACAATTGAAAGATTTTCAATCTGGTGCACGCAAAGACCCAACAATGAGTTCAATGGCAGCATTAGCTAAAGGTAAAGAGCAAGAAATTGCTGATTGGTTAGCTAAGCAGTAAAACTGGCATATGCCACTTCAATATAGAATATAAGCATTAAATTCTATATTATGATGAGCCGATATTAGCCCTATTTATTTAGGTATAATATCGGCTTATTTTTTTGCAAAAAAAGGAAAATATCATGAACAAATTAGCGCTAATTTTTACCGTTGTATTGGCTTTAATCTCAACATATACTTTTGCTGCAGGCGATGCAACAAAAGGCCAAACTAAAGCAGTAAGTTGTGTGGGTTGTCATGGTGTAGATGGTAATTCATTAGCACCTACTTTTCCAAAGTTGGCCGGACAAAATGAAGGCTACTTGTTAAAACAACTTAAAGACTTTAAATCAGGTGCTCGTATTGATAGCATAATGGCGACTTTAGTTACACCATTAACAGATGCAGATATGGCTGATTTAGCGGCATATTACGCTATTCAAAAAGTTTCTAAAGGTGTGGTTATGCAAGGTGCTAATCTAGCACTTGGTCAAAAAATCTATCGTGGTGGCAAGAAAGCAACAGATGTGACCGCTTGTATTGCGTGTCATGGGCCAGCAGGTAAAGGCATCCCATCAGCAGGTTTCCCAGCATTAGCATCACAGCATTCAATGTATACTGTTAAGCAGCTTAAAGCTTTCCGCCAGCATTCAATCAATGCACAAACGGGTGCAGTTGAGCCTAGTAGAACTAACGATTATGAAGGCATGATGATTAACTTTACTAAGAGTCTGACTAACGCAGAGATTGACGCGGTTTCCGCTTATATTTCTGGTTTGTAAAACTTAAATATTGCCGCAAAAGGCAGTATTTACTGCCTTTTTTATTGTCTATTAAAATGCTATCCTGTCGGGTATAATTTACTCCTTTTTAAGTATAGAATCGGATTTACAAGCAATGAAAACTTCACTAGAAAAATTAGAGGGTCTAAAAAGAGCATTAACAGTTGAGCTATCTATTGATATCTTTAAACAAAAAGCAGACCAAGTTCTTAGAGGCATGGCATCTAAAGTAAGCGTTGATGGGTTTAGAAAGGGTAAGGTTCCTTTATCTATTATGCGCAAACAGTTTGGTGGTCGGGCTAGCTCAGATGCAGTCAATGAAATTGTCAATGATACTTTGACCGAAGCCTTGGCAGATGCAAAAGTAACACCTGCTTCACGACCAGCGATTACTAAGATTGATACAGAGAATAAGGATACTTTTTCTTACACGGTGACATTCGAAGTTTTTCCAGAAATTAAAGTCGCTGATTTTTCTAAATTAAAAATTATACAAACAGAAGTTAAAATTACCAAGGCAGATGAAGAAAAAACTTTGAAAGGTTTGAGCGAGCAGGCAACTGAGTATAAATCAGTTAAACGCAAGTCTAAAGAGGGCGACCAAGTTACCATTGATTTTAAAGGCATGCTTGATGGCGAAGTATTTGAAGGTGGTGTTGCTAGTGATTTCAAAATGGTATTGGGCAAAGGCTCAATGATTGCTGGTTTTGAAGATGGGCTTTTGGATGTTGCCGCTGAAAAGTCAGTAACTTTGAATTTAACTTTCCCAAAAGAATACCATGCGCCTCAACTGGCAGGCAAAGATGTCGTTTTTGAAGTTGAAATAAAAGAAGTAGCCGCCCCTCAATCACCAAAATTAGATGATGAGTTTGCAAAGAGATTCGGTGAAAAAGATATAGATGACTTGAAAAAGAGCATGAAAGCGCAAATGCAAGTTGAACTTGATAATCGTTTGAACAATCAAAATAAAGACGATTTATTTGGTGCATTATTAGAGGCGAATGACTTTGAAGTGCCACAAGAAAGTATTAACAATGAAGCGCAAAGTTTAAAACAAGAAATGGAACAGCGTTTACAACAACAAGGTATGCCTTCTCAAGGCAATATGCCTGCTTCTGCTTTTAATCCTGAAGCGCAGCGTCGTGTTAAGTTAGGTCTATTGGTTAATCAAATTTCTAGTGATAATAAATTCAACGCTAGCAAAGAACAAATTGATACAAAACTTAATGAAATGGCAACAGCTTATAGCGGTGAAGCTCAACAGATGTTAGATTACTATAATGCTGAGCCTTCTAGATTGGCAACAATTGAGTTGATGGTGGTGGAACAAATGGTACAAGATTTGATTTTAGAAAGTGCCAAAGTTACCATTCAGAAAAAGACATTCGAAGAAGTGACACAACAATAATGATAGAAAATCTAAATCAAATACCAATGGTCATTGAGCAATCTGCTCGGGGCGAGCGCGCTTATGATATTTATTCGCGCCTTTTAAAAGAGCGTGTTATTTTTATGGTGGGTCCAGTTGAAGATTATATGGCTAATGTCATTGTTGCACAAATGCTGTTTTTAGAATCTGAAAATCCTGATAAAGACATTCACTTATATATCAATTCCCCAGGTGGTTCAGTTTCTGCAGGTTTGGCAATTTATGATACTATGCAGTTTATTAAGCCTGATATTTCAACATTGTGTATTGGTCAAGCGGCAAGTATGGGTGCTTTGTTATTGACTGCTGGTGCTAAGGATAAGCGTTATGCATTGCCAAATGCCAGATGTATGATTCATCAGCCATTGGGTGGTTTTTCTGGTCAGGCAAGCGATATTGATATTCACGCACAAGAAATTCTTAAAGTTAGGGAAAAACTTAATGCTATTCTTGAATCACACACAGGTCAATCTCTTAAAGCCATTCAAAAAGATACCGATAGAGATAACTTTATGTCGGCTGATGAAGCGGCTAAATATGGTTTGATTGATAAAGTGTTAAAACAGCGTAACAATTAGATTTATTATGGCAGAAAATCCAGAAGTACTCCACTGTTCATTTTGCGGCAAAGCAAAATCTGAAGTCGGCCGCCTTATTGCAGGTCCTGGCGTCTATATCTGTAACGAGTGTATTGAATCGTGCTATGGCTTACTTGAAGAACAAGCACTAGAAGAAATTGACGATACTTATCAAGATTGGGACTACACACCCAAGCAATTGCGTGATTTTTTAAACGAGTATGTGATTGGTCAGGAGCATGCAAAGAAAGTTTTATCAGTTGCTGTTTACAACCACTACAAGCGTTTGCAGAGTGGCTACATCTCAAATAATGTAGAATTGGATAAATCCAATATTCTAATGATTGGACCAACAGGTTCAGGCAAAACATTATTAGCACAAACATTGGCACGACTTTTGGATGTGCCATTTACCGTGGCAGATGCAACGACTTTGACTGAAGCAGGTTATGTGGGTGATGATGTTGAGAATGTGATTAAGAGTTTGTTGTCAAAATGTGATTTTGATGCGCAGCGTGCTGAGCATGGTATTATTTTTATTGATGAAATTGATAAAATCTCTAGGCGTTCAGATTCCCCTTCAATTACTCGCGATGTTTCTGGCGAAGGTGTGCAACAAGCAATGTTGAAGTTGATTGAAGGCACTATAGCATCAGTGCCACCACAAGGGGGTCGTAAACACCCAAATCAAGAAACCATTGATGTAGATACTTCAAAGATTTTATTTATTTGTGGTGGTGCTTTTGATGGTTTGGATAAAGTTATTGGTAGGCGTGTAGAAAAAGCCACAGGTATTGGTTTTTCTGCAGATGTTAAAGATTTAAGCGAAGAGAAAAATTTAACAGAATTATTCAACCTTATTGAGCCAGAAGACTTGATTGGATACGGTTTAATCCCAGAATTAGTTGGCCGTCTTCCGGTGCAAACAGTACTTAGTGAGTTAGATGAAGATGCGCTTATTCAAATTTTAACCAAGCCAAAAAATTCAGTGGTTAAACAATTTCAAGAAATTTTTGCGATGGAAGGTGTTAAATTAAGTTTTAGAAAACCAGCTTTGTCGGCGATTGCTAAGTTAGCCATTAAGCGTAAAACTGGTGCCAGAGGATTGCGCTCTATTTTGGAAGATATGTTATTAGATACAATGTTTGAACTACCATCACTCAGCGATATAAAAGAAGTTGTAATTGATAAGGCCGTAGTTGAGAAGAAGAAATCACCATTGATGGTGTATAAAATAGCCAAGAAACAAAAAACCATTAACAAAAGTAAAAAAGCCTCTTAGTTACCATGAAAGCTCTTGGAATTATTTGACCGTCAAAAAAATGCAGTTGGACAAGGCGAGCGAACACTGCTAGTTTATATAGAACTCCCCACTAATCGACATATCCAAAACGGCTCAGATGAGTTTGATGAATTGGCAAAATCCTCTGGACTGAATGTTGTGCAGAATCTAAAAATCTCTCGCAATAATGTGAATGCCAAATATTTTATTGGTTCGGGTAAAGTGGAAGAAATAGTAGAGCTGGTTAAAGACACGAATTTAGATTTGGTTATTTTTTCCTCAGAGTTGTCACCTTCACAAGAGCGCAACCTTGAGAAACAATTAGAGTGTCAAGTAATGGACCGAACAGGTTTAATTTTGGATATTTTCTCACTTAGGGCGCGCTCATTTGAGGGGAAATTGCAGGTAGAATTGGCACAACTTAGACACCTGTCCACACGATTAGTTAGAGGTTGGACACACCTTGAGCGACAAAAAGGTGGTATTGGTCTTCGAGGTCCAGGTGAAACGCAATTAGAAACGGACAAACGCTTGATTGCCATTCGTATTAAAAATATTAGCAAGCGTTTAGAAAAAGTCCATAAACAACGCGATTTAGGGAGAAAAGCACGCCTTAAAAATGAGTTGCCAATGATTGCTTTGGCGGGCTACACCAATGCTGGTAAATCAACACTGTTTAACACTTTGACGCAGGCAGAAGTATTTGCCGATGATCAATTATTTGCCACGCTTGATGCTACTATTAGGCGGGTGATATTGCCTGCCTCTGGAGAGGCAGTCATTGCCGATACAGTGGGTTTCATTCAAGATCTACCACATGATTTAGTGGCTGCCTTTAAATCAACTTTGGAGGAAACTCGGCGCGCTAATGTGTTACTGCATATTGTTGATGCGGCTGATGAATATAATCTAGAAAAAATTGAACAAGTACAAGATATTATTTTTGATATTGAGGCTAACAAAGTCCCGAGTATTTTGGTAATGAACAAAATTGATTGTTTAACAGATTTCAAACCAAGATTTGATAGGGACAAAGAGGGTAGAATTTTCCGTGTATGGATTTCAGCACAGTCTGGTGATGGTATTGATTTTCTTTATCAAGCATTAGCAGAGCAACTCAGTGGTATGATGACACATGCTAAAATACAACTTGATGTGACCAGTGCCTATATTCGAAGCGAAATTCATAATATTGGATACATCCACAATGAAAAAGTGAATGATTTTGGACAATGGGTACTTGAAATTAATGTCACTCATCACTATCTATCTAAGTTATTAAGTTTAAAAGGTGTAACACTATTATGGGAACAGAAGTCACAGCAGAAGTAATTGATCTTGAGCAGGAATTGGTGCCGTTATTACCTCTACGAGATGTGGTGGTTTTTCCGCATACGGTGATGCCGCTTTTTGTCGGTAGAAAAAGCTCTGTTAATGCAATTACTCAAGCGATGGGTACGAATAAATATATATTCTTAGTTGCACAAAAAGATGAAAAAACTGAGAACCCAAAGAATGAAGATTTGCATAGTGTTGGTACTTTAGCGACGATTTTGCAAATGCTTAAATTACCTGATGGCACTATTAAAGTGTTGGTTGAAGGCGTGAAGCGTGCCAAGATTGAAGAATTCTCTAAGGCAGATGATTACACCGAAGTTAAAGTTAGCGAATTTGTACTAGAATCGACTCAAGACACTGAAATTAAAGCAATGATGCGCTTAGCATTAGAAAGCTTTGAATCCTATATCAAGCTTAATAAAAAAATTCCTGAAGAAGTGCTTGGTATGTTGAAAGAAGTGAGTGATGTTGAGCGTTTTAGCGATATTATTATTGCCAACTTATCGCTTAAAACTTCTGAAAAACAAGAACTTTTAAGCGGTATTAATGCACAAACGCGACTGGATAAAATCTTATCAGTGATTCAAGGGGAGATTGATGTTTTAGGCACTGAGAAAAAAATCCAATCACGCGTGCGTAAGCAAATGGAATCCAATCAAAGAGATTATTATTTGAATGAGCAAATGAAATCTATTCAAAAGGAATTGGGTCAGGCAGAAGACGAAGATGAAATTGAAGATTTACAGGCAAGCATTAAAAAAGCAAAAATGCCAAAAGCTGCTAAGGAAAAAGCAGAGTCTGAGCTAAAAAAACTCTCGCGTATGTCATCACAATCTTCCGATGCGTCAATTATCCGTACTTATATTGAAAATTTATGCGATGTACCATGGAAAAAACAAACACATATCAATAAGGATTTAGCGAAAGCACAGCAAATCTTAGATGATGACCATTACGGCTTAAGCAAGGTGAAAGAGCGTATTTTAGAGCATCTTGCAGTGCAAACACGCGTTACTCATAATAAGGCTAATATTTTATGCTTAGTAGGCCCCCCAGGTGTAGGCAAAACCTCTCTTGGCGAGTCAATTGCTAAAGCGGTTAATCGTAAGTATGTGCGTATGGCACTTGGCGGTGTCAGAGATGAAGCGGAAATTCGTGGACATAGGCGTACTTATATTGGCGCAATGCCAGGCTCTATTATCCAAAAAATGCAAAAAATTAAGGTTAAAAACCCACTTTTTTTATTAGATGAAATTGAAAAAATGGCATCTGATTATCGGGGTGACCCTTCTTCAGCAATGTTGGAGGTGTTAGACCCTGAGCAAAACCACACCTTTAATGATCATTATTTAGAAGTTGATTACGACCTTTCGCAAGTTATGTTTGTAGCAACAGCCAATTCACTAGACCTGCCACAGCCGTTATTAGACAGAATGGAAATTATTGAATTGGCTGGTTACACCGAAGATGAAAAACTGCAGATTGCTAAGCGTCATTTAATTAAAAAAGCAATGGAAAACAACGGCATTAAGGACAGTGAAATCTCATTCAAGGACTCAGCCATTCTTGACATTATTCGTTACTATACGCGTGAAGCGGGTGTGCGTGGTTTGAGCAGAACTATCAGCACCATTTGTCGTAAAGTGGTCAAAGAAGTAGTATTGAAAAAACGTAAAACCAAAGCTGTGATTAGCGATAAAACATTAGAAAAGTATCTTGGTGTACGCAAACATCGTTTTGGCTTAGCAGAAGAAAAAAGTCAAGTTGGTGAAGTGACAGGTTTGGCGTGGACATCAGTAGGCGGTGACTTACTAACGATTGAGGCTGCTGCTTATAAAGGCAAGGGGAAACTTAACTATACGGGTCAACTTGGTGATGTAATGAAGGAATCTATTCAAGCAGCAATGAGTGTTACTCGCACTCGTGCAAAGGCGCTTAAAATTGCTAATGATTTCCAAGAAAAATTAGATATTCACATCCATGTTCCTGATGGTTCCACCCCAAAAGACGGGCCAAGTGCGGGTGCAGCGATGTGCACTGCATTAGTGTCAGTACTAACAGGTCGAAAAGTCAAAGCCGATGTAGCAATGACAGGTGAAATCACCCTTCGGGGAGAAATTACACCAATCGGTGGCTTAAAAGAAAAAATGCTTGCAGCATTGCGTGGTGGCATCAAAACTGTTATTATTCCTAATGATAACGAACGAGAGCTCTCCGAAGTGCCTGAAAAAATCAAAGGCAAACTTAATGTGATTAAAGTTAAGTGGATTGATGAAGTGTTAGATATTGCTTTAGAAAAATAATTTTTTCTTTGTTGAATGATTAAATATTCTTAGAGACCTTTGCATAAATAGGGATGATTGGCAAAAAGTGGGTTTCTGATGATTGTTCCTATTTATGCAAAGATCTCTCTTAGTTACATAGTTTATCTATATTCAATCAATCGTTTAGCTATTTACTGTAAAAACTTAATTGTGTACTATGCAAGCATCTTGAATTCACATCATAAGTGCAACACTCAATTAGTCGGCCAAAGGGTATATTAACCACTCTTTAATCCGACAAG
>NZ_CDSC02000188.1 GCF_001298715.1 Bathymodiolus azoricus thioautotrophic gill symbiont | reverse complement strand
AAAGTGCACGCTCCCAAGTTGTTTTTCATGAGCTAACTTTAAAATATCTGCTTTATTTTTTTCAATATCTTGATCAATTGTTGATATGCGAAGATAAGCCGTTGTTTTCATGCAAAAACTCCTAAATTTAGTATAAACCTATTTATATTAATTATTATATAATAATTAATATATTTTAGTCAATGATATATAGGATATTATTTACTATACGTTCATTTAAAATATAAGGATAGTTATAGCGAGAGTTGTTATTTTATCAAAAGAGGAGTCAAAGCGGAGTAAACGGGTTAGTGCTATGATTTTTTAGAGAGGACTTTACACAATCTGGTTTACAGGGTCTTAATAGACCCTGTAAACCAGATTGTGTAAACCCTCATATCAAATGCTCAAACTGGAACAACGTGGTGGAACCTGACAATTACCTACTGATTCGTGATGGTTTTGTGCCAATCAACATTAAATTTATTGATAGGGCAGATTACTACACCGCCTTTAATGAATTTAACGAATCAGGGAAAACCAAAATCATGGAAAGTATTATCGGCAAAGCACTCATCAATAGTTACCACAAACGCTTGGCATATTTAGAAGGCAAAGAGATTGCCTCTCTGGTAGATTACACCAAAAAATACAAAATATCACACTCCAATCTTATCAACAAAGCCAAACGCCAAACCATTAAAACTTTTTCAGAAAAAAGTAAATGGAAAATTGGCGATTAATGGTTCCTAGATAATAAAAACACCCTGTAAAGGCAGGGTGTTTTTATGGTAGATTAAGTATCTATATTTAGAAACTATAGAGCATACTAATGCCAATACTATCAATACTATCAATGCCACCATCTGCTTTTATACGCTC
>NZ_CDSC02000047.1 GCF_001298715.1 Bathymodiolus azoricus thioautotrophic gill symbiont | reverse complement strand
CAATGTTTTGGACGAAATTCAATCGAATAATTGATGGCATCGCCATCAATGGGACTGTAAATAATCACTTATGCTTTCTTGCCACAGGTACTTTAGCATACGGACCATCACTTTTTTTGTGTGAAAGAATACGACCCTTATCGCGATCAATTTTGACATAACGATTGGTGCGTGGATTTTTAACTTGAACAATATTTGCCATAATCCTTATCATAGATAATTTTACTTATAATTGCTTATCCCTAATCCAAAAATAGAAATCAAAAAAACACACAAACCCCAACTGGTATAATGATTTCAACCAAAAAACCGTTTCACCCATTGGGTGAAAACACAAAACACAACCACATCCCTTTTATACACAACCAAACCTTACTGCGTTTATGAACATTTTAAACTACAAACTGTCCTCTACCAACGAACTTTTAACCGCTCGCATTGGATTACTTGCTACTGCACATACCATCAACACATTGAGTTTGTCTAATACCATTGATCAACACTTCCCAGACCTTGGTAGCAATTGTGCACTCAAAGCCTCCACTTTTATCAATACCTTGATATTAAGCCAACATGAAGGTGGGCAGTGCTTAGATGATACTACCCACATTGCCAAAGACAAGGCGCTACGCTTAATCACCAATCAAAGCGTGCCAACCCCACAGGCTATTGGCATTTGGCTTCGGCGTTTAGGCAAAGACAACCAAGGAATCAAAGCCTTACAAAAGGTCAATAAAACTGTGCTTAAAGCCACGCTTAATCATTGCAAAAACATCACTCTTGATATTGATGCCAGTGAAGTCATTGACAACAAAGCGAATACTCAATGGACTTAT
>NZ_CDSC02000111.1 GCF_001298715.1 Bathymodiolus azoricus thioautotrophic gill symbiont | reverse complement strand
TGATATAATTTCAAGTTATATTACTCATTTTTTTTACAGACCTATGCTTTCTAAAAAAGATTTCAAACTAATTCACAACAGAGAAGAATTAAAAAAAACTTAGCCAGTAAAGATATTTCTTTTGAAAGCGCACTCAAAAATTATAACTATGAAAAAGAATTAGTATTTTTACAAATTGAGTTAAATAAATTACAATCACGGATAGAGCAAAACAACAAACGCGTTATTGTTATTATGGAAGGTCGTGATGCAGCAGGAAAAGGTGGGTCTATCCGTCGTTTTTTAGAGCATATGAATCCTCGTTCTTCTAGATTAGTGGCACTTAATAAGCCAACTGATGTTGAGCAAAATCAATGGTACCTTCAACGCTATATTAAACAATTGGCCAATGCAGGTGAATTTGTTATATTTGACCGCAGTTGGTATAACAGAGCAGTTGTTGAACCTGTTATGGGTTTTTGCACTAAAAATCAATATAAAAAACACATTCGTCAAGTGCCAGAGTTTGAACACATGTTGTATGAAGATGGTGTGCATGTTATAAAAATATGGTTTTCAATTACAAAGGATGAGCAACTAAAGCGCTTTGAATCAAGAATGACCGATAACTTGAAAAAATGGAAATTAAGTCCTGTTGATATAGAGGGGCAAAAAATGTGGGATATTTATACCAAGTATAAAGAACAAATGTTCAATAAAACACATACTTCTTTCTGCCCCTGGACTATCATACAAACCAATGACAAAAAAACTGCTAGATTAGAGTCTATTCGACATGTATTATCACAATTTGACTATGATGATAAAATTAAAACCAAGCGTATAGCTACTGACCCTAATATAGTGATTCGTTATAATCGCTCTATACTTGCAGATTAACTTAGAAAGCCATGAATACAATTAAATTAGAAAATAAAATAATTAAAACTAAATATAACTCTTTTGATGAGTTAAATGAAGATGACTTAAAACTATTAAACAGTAAAAAAGGCGTTAAATATTTAATAAAGCAAGATGAAATAAATATGAGTGCTATCAATAAAGTTTTAAGACAAATACATTATGAATTGCAACTATCAGAATTACAAGTAGAATTAATTAAACTGCAAAAAGATGTCATTAAAAAAGGCAAACGAATGGTTATTTTATTTGAAGGTCGTGATACAGCAGGTAAAGGTGGGGCTATTCGTCGTTTTATGGAGCATATAAATCCAAGACATGCTACAGAGATAGCCCTACCCAAACCAACAGAAGGTGAAAAAAAATCTTGGTATCTTCAAAGATACATTAAGAATTTACCAGAACCAGGGAATATAGTATTTTTTAACCGTAGTTGGTACAATCGTGCAATAGTTGAGCCTGTCAATGGTTTTTGCACAAACGCAGAGTATGAAAAATTTATGCAAGAAGTAATAGACTTTGAAAATATGTTGATAAAAGATGACATTCATTTGATTAAATTTTATTTTTCCATTTCTAAATCAGAGCAACAAGAACGCCTTGAATTGATAAAAAATAATCCTCTGAAGCTATGGAAAGTATCTAATGTGGACAAAAGAGCTATTGAACTTTGGGATAAATATTCTGAATATAAAAATAAAATGTTTGAACAAACAGCAACTAAAAATAATCCATGGGTAATATTAAACTCTAACTCAAAGATGTCGGCTAGAATTAATGCTATTAATTATGTATTATCTAAAACAGATTATGATAAAAATCAAGACAGTTAAGTGCTCTGGCGGTTTGGTGATCTGCAAAGGCTTGGTTTTATTAATATATAAAAATGGTCGATGGGATTTACCTAAAGGTGGCATACAAGATAATTATACAAAAAAAGATAACGCCCTTAAAGAGGTTTCCGAAGAAACTGGATTGGATAAAAAAAAATTAAGTATAAAGCAAATTCTACCCAGTACTTATTATCATAAAAAGACATTATCTCAAAAATATAAAAAAAAAATATATTGGTATGAAATGTCGTATGAAGGTAATTTAGCAGATACAACACCACAAACAAAAGAAGATATTTATGGTTGTGTTTGGTTTACACCAAAACAATTGTTGACCCAATTAGAAAACACCAAAGAACAAATAAGATATGTTATAGATTTTTGGCTTCAAGATCAAAAAGAATGAAAACAACTATTTGAGACCTTTACATAAATTAGAAATAATCATCAAAAACCCACTTTTCGCCCACTTGAAAAAATTTAAATCCAGCCTTAGCCCTAAATGTATATACTATCATTTTTAAGCAACTAATGGAATCCATATAAATGTCCGCAATCGGTTTTTTTGGCGGGTCATTTGACCCAGTACATTACGGACATTTAAAAACGGCTTGTGCGGTTAAAAAATTGTTAAGATTGGAGCAACTTTTTTTAATGCCTTGTAAGGCGCCTGTGCATAAAAACGCCTTGCAGTTTTCTAATCAGCAACGCCTTGATATGCTAAATTTGGCAATCACTGAGTTTGATGCGCTACAACTTGATCGCCGTGAAATTGACCGACAAAGTGCGTCCTATACCATTGACACACTCAAACAAATTAAAATAGATTACCCAAACAAAAAGATTTTTTTAATTATGGGCGAGGACAGTTTTAACACATTGTCAACTTGGAAAAGTGCTCAGCAATTTAGCCATTATGTACAATTGGTGGTATTGCCCAGATTATCTGAGGCACAGGGATCAGTCTCTCACACGGGATGGCAGTATTTTGCCAAAACGCCGTTAGTTAATATTTCATCAACACAAATTAGAAGTAAAATACACAATCAGGAAAATTTATCAGGTTTATTGCCTGAAAGCATTATTAAATATATTGAGACCTTATGAATTTAACACAACAACTAAAAGCAGTTACCGACATTATTGACGAACTTAAGGGGGAAAATGTGGTTACGCTCAAAGTTTTGCAACAAAGTGCAGACATTGAGGCAATTGTCATTGCCACAGGTCGATCCACACAACATGTGCGAGGTATTGCCAATAATATCAAAATCGAGGCAAAGCGTTTAGGGATGAAAGTTGTGGGCATTGAGGGTGCAGAAACAGGGCATTGGATGTTGATTGATTTGGCGGAAGTAGTGGTGCATGTGATGACTGAAAAAACCAGGGAGTTTTATAAGTTAGAAAAATTATGGTCGGGAACGAACGAGTGAAAATTAACTTAATTGCTATTGGTAAAAAGATGCCTGATTGGATACAAACAGGGATAACACATTATCAAAAACAATTGCCCCGTGAACTCAACTTTACTTTAACCACGCCAGAAGCACAAAAACGCAAGGGGAAAAATATTGAACAAATCAAAGAACTTGAAGGTGAACTACTGATAAAGGCCAGCGCCAGTGCAAATTTAATCGTTGCCTTTGACGAACACGGCAAGCAACACAGCACTAAAGAAATCGCCAAGGCAATGAAAGATTGGCAACAAAATGGTGACAGTGTGGCGTTGTTAATTGGTGGCGCTGATGGTTTAAGCAATACCATTAAGCAACAAGCCCACCAATTATGGGGATTGTCAAACCTAACTTTACCCCATTCAATAGCACGATTATTGGCAGTAGAGCAAATCTATCGCGCCCATTCGTTATTAACCAACCATCCTTACCATCGAGAATAACCTGAGGAAGGCCTTGCCTTCCTCACTACAAGGAGAGAAAAATGAAATTAGAACTGATTAGCTTCAAACTTTGTCCATTTGCACAACGGGCACTCATATCGTTAAATGTACAAAAAATTGACTTTAAAATGACTTACATTAACCCCATGGATCCACCCGATTGGTTTAAAGAAATCTCCCCCACTGGACAAGTGCCATTACTTAAAGTTGACGATCAAGTTATTTTTGAATCCTTAGTCATCACTGAATTTATCGAAGAAATAAGTGCGTGTAGTTTCCATCCAAAAGAGGTGGTTCAAAGAGCAAATAATCGATCTTGGATTATATATTCTGGAGAAATTCTAGGAGATATATTCGGCATAATCACAGGTGAGGAAGCAAAATTTCACACTTCAAAAAAAGCATTATTTGACAAATTAACCAAAATTGAAGCCATAAAAAACCAAGAAAAATTCTTCAATGGCGAGGAATTCAATATGATTGACGCTGCTTTTGCACCCATTTTTATGCGTTTGTCTTGGATTAATGAATTTACCAATAACGCCTTATCTATCACAGAATTTAAACATTTAAGTGCTTGGAGTAAGGCAATTTTGGCACTCGATGTGGTTAAAAACTCTATGGCTGATGGGCTGGATGATGTCTATTACTCAAATATTGAAGCACGCGAAGGCTATCTTTCAACCTTATTAATTGATTAACACGGATATTAA
>NZ_CDSC02000254.1 GCF_001298715.1 Bathymodiolus azoricus thioautotrophic gill symbiont | reverse complement strand
AGAGAACCGCGCATCATCCAGTTTCCAAGATTCCATTCGAGAAACTTCGTTTTTTGCGTTTTAATGACCTTTGCATACCTTAACACAACATATTTTAATCTTAATTGACATGATTTAAATGCAACTGAGTCTATCAATACGCATCATACATTTTATTGATAACACTGACCGTTTAATTATCTGTTTACTCTGTAAGAAACATGTAAAGACACGTTCGTTGCATAGGTGGGTGTGTTTTAAATTGGTTTTTTTTCCCTTAAATATAAAGGTGATAGTGGGATTGAAGTATGTACAGCAGCTTATCTTGCAACAAGATAAAAAACGATTTAAAGGATAGGGGCCGCATATTTTTCATTGCGACGAATCACAAAGAGCAGTCACTCCGGTATTTAAGAGCTACTATAAGTTGTCTTTCACATGCAAGGAGCACGAAATTCTACAAACATGAGATACTCATTTACCTCCATCCAATTGATCACATTATGTGTTTATTTAATTCGCCAATCATACCCAGAGGGCGCCCCCTAACCTACCTCGTGTGTTAAGGTTTTCGGACATACAACCATGGACGGGGAGAGGGGCTTCAAAGAGCATTTCTTATATGTATCCGGGTCCCCCAAATAAGTCAGGTAGTCAGGATATAGCTGTGAAATTCATTTTTAAGAGATTATACCATAAATTAGAGAAACATAAAATGATAACAAACAACAAGAGAAACAAGAAGATAATTGTCGAGGAGAAACAAGAATATAATTGTCGAGGAGAAACAAGAAGATAATTGTCGAGGAGAAACAAGGAGATAATTGTCGAGGAGAAACAAGAAGATAATTGTAGAGGAGAAACAAGAAGATAATTGTTGAGGAGAAACAAGTCTTCTTTTAAGAAAAACAAAGAAGACTTTGTTTTCAACAGTGTTAGAGAATTGTAGGTTGTTAATTTTGATTTGATCTTATGACGAACATCTATTGAGTTTGCATCCCTGATTTCAATATCATCCTCAGATTAGACACACACATGTTTGGAAAGATTAATATTATGAAAGGCTTTGTTTAAATCATATACATGTGCGTGTATTGGAAAATAATATTCAGTGAATATTTGCTTGATTCGCTGCCACAACTGCAACAGAATATAGTACTTACATATCAATTTTAGGTCTTGTTATGTTAAAAGAATATAGATAGTATTGACAGCTCTGTAGCGAGAGACACTCGGCAGCCGATTCCTTATCGTTTTTCAATGAGGAATTAGGGCGGGTGTCTATGTCTCTGGGTGGCCCCCGTCAAAATCTTCACTTGTAATTTCATTTTTGAAAGCTACTTCTTCAGTGTTTTATTTTTACAGGTCCATGACGGGGAAATTTCCAGATTCACCAAGAAACTCAGGAATGGATGAAGTTGAAAATGCAAACAGGAATGAAGTATCTATGTCTAAATTGATATTAAAAGAAG
>NZ_CDSC02000112.1 GCF_001298715.1 Bathymodiolus azoricus thioautotrophic gill symbiont | reverse complement strand
TATTATTTTCAAAAAACAAATAATCCAACCTTTATTTTTGCCATTTCATCTGGAAAAATGACGGTTTGTCTATTTGTAGAATAAAAAAGTTGATTTTATCTACAATAGGAATTTCTATAATTTTAAGGATAATTAAAATGAAAAAAATAATACTCTCTTTATCGTTGATTTCAAGTTTGTCTTATGCGACAAATATTGAAGTAAATATTAGCAATATCAAACCAATTACTGGTAAATTGTTCGTTACGCTTGATACTAAAGATACCTATGACAAAGAAGACAAGTCAAATAGTGTTTTTAGTGCTATAAAAAAAATATCTAAATCTGGACATAAAATTACCATTGATGATGTCAGTTCTGACACCTATGCATTTTCTGTCTTTCATGATGTGGATAATAACAATAAACTCAGCACCAATTTTCTGAGTGTTCCAAGTGAAGGTTACGGGTTTTCAAATAATGTGGTGGGTAATTTTGGCAAACCAACCTTTAAAGAGGCTAGTTTTATTGTTAATGGTGAGCAAGAAACTATTAATCTTAATGTGGAGTTGGTTCGATGAATAGAAGGGAATTTATACAGTCAACTGCAGGTCTTGCATTCGGCAGTTTGGTGTTTCCACATTTGTCATTCGCTGAACAAGACGAATGGATAGCGACTTTTAATCAAAACCTTAAAATTAAACCGTGGCTTATCGGTTGGCAAGGTACAAATCAAGAAACTCTACAAACTAAAGAACTTGAAATTAAAGGGAAAATTCCACAAGATTTGAACGGTTATTTTTATCGTAATGGTCCTGCACAAAATGAAGTCCATGGCAAACGCTATCACCATTGGTTTGATGGCGATGGAATGGTGCAAAAATTTCACATTGCCAATGGGAAAATTTCACATTTTGGCAAAATGGTTGATACGCATAAATATTTGACTGAAAAACAGCAACAAAAAATGTTGTTTCGGGCATTTGGCACTTATTTACCAAGGCGCATTGCTAATGTCGATAGAATCAACACCGCGAATATTAGTTTATTGCCATTAAATAAGCGTTTGTTTGCTTTGTGGGAGGGCGGCAGTGCTTATGAAATCGACCCTGAAACTTTAAAAACTATCGGCATTCAATCGTGGTCGCCACAAACCAAAGGCTTGCCATTTGGGGCGCATTATCATCAAGATTCAGATGGCTCAATTTGGAATATTGGTTATGCCAGTTTAAATGATGCTATTGTGTTATGGCATCTTGATAATCGTGGCAAACTCAAGCAATTTAAAATCCTCCCTATTGAAAATGTGCCGATGGTACATGATTTTATGATTACTGAAAAATATTTGGTTTTATTGCTACCATCCTTTCGTTTTGATAAGGCTAAATTTATGAATAAGCATAGTTTTCTAGATGCTCATTATTTTGACAAGGATCAAGCGACAATTGTTTGGTTAATTGATAAAGACACTTTAAATATCCAGAAAACTTTTGAATTACCCGCCCAATTTGTTTTTCATTTTGTCAATGCTTATGAGCAAGGCAACGAAGTGGTTTTTGAATCTATGCGTTATCCTAATGCTGATATTTTTAATGTTTTTACCGAGGTAATGCGTGGCAGAAGCAAGAAATTTACGGAAGCATATCCATATCGGGTACGACTTAATTTAGAAAAAAACACAGTAGTTGAAGAAAAACTCAGCAATATTTACAACGAGTTTCCAAGTATTGATATCAATGAGACAGGGTTAGTGCACACACAAGTAGTTTCATTGCAGCAACGAGGTGAGCTTTTTTTAAATTCTGTGGCAATCAATAATTATCAAACAGGAGAAGCACAACATTTTTCTTATGCTAAACAGTTAGCGGAAGAACATTTGTTAATTAAAGATTCACGCGGTAATGATTGGGTGGTAGGCACAACTCTGGATTATGGGGAAAAATGCACTAAAGTCAATATTTTTAACGCTAAAAAATTAAACGATGGTCCTGTTGCTGTGGCAAAATTACCTTATGTTTTGCCTTTGGGATTTCATGGGAAATTTGTTAACGCCTAAAAATACGATATTTATTATCATCTGTCTATGCAAAAGAAATTTTTAATACCACTGTTTATTACGCTTATCTTTAATACACTGGTTGCAGTATTATTATTTTTATTGCTTGGGGATGTTGACTTTAGTTCGTTATTATTTATTTCACATAGTATTGGGCTTAGCGTTTTAGGGGCTAATTTTTTGATATCATTTGAACAGTATTTAAATAATATTGCTCAAATTATTTTGCACTCTTTGACAGGCTTGTTGCTTGGTTTAATGATTGCATTTATTGGTCATCGCCTTATTTTTGGCATTGACTTAACTTATTCAATCATTTACCCTGCTTTATTTTTTAGTATAGTTGCTGTTTTGATTTCTTGGTTGTATTTCAGTCGTTTAGACAATCAAGAAGCACTGGATAAAATTAAAAGAAAATTAAGTGCTGGTCATAAAAAATTGCACTGGATTAAAACAGCTGATAGCAAAGGCAATGTATTTTTGCTGAATGTAAAAGAGATTGAATATTTTCAAGCACAACAAAAATACACTTGTGTTTATAGCAAAGGTAGAGAATATTTAATTACCACTGGTATTAAAACTTTAATTACGCAGTTAGATGCTAATTATTTTTGGCAAATTCATCGTGGTAGTATTGTTAATATAAGTTTTATCAGTCAAGTTTCTAAAAATGAACAGGATAAATTAATGGTTTATTTGTCTAATGCTCAAGCACTTCCTATTAGTCGTAATTACCTGCATTTGTTTAAAAAAATGTAGGTATTCATTTGTTTATTAATAAAAAACCCAGCATATAGCTGGGTTTTTAAATGCACAAACAATTGTGTTATTTTGGAAAAACGTTTGCTGCTTGTGGACCTTTGTCACCATCTTCTAAATCGAATTCTACTTCTTGACCTTCGTCTAGTGATTTGTAACCGTCACCTTGAATAGCACGGAAGTGAACGAATACATCGTCACCATTTTCTTGCTCAATAAAACCAAAACCTTTTTTTGCGTCAAACCATTTTACTGTTCCTGTTGTAGACATTTTGTCTCCTATAAATTATAAAAAAAATCACCGAAAAAAAATCACCACCTTTATAACTTGTAGTTGATATAGAACATCAATACACATAACAATAAACAGCAGCTGTATTCTTACCAGCGCCTATTATTTTAATGATAGTTGAGCGTTTGTGTAAAGAAATTTCAAATTATCGTGAAAATTTAGGTTTTTTCCCGCGCCTGTTATTTTTTTCATCGCCTCGTTTATGGTTTTTGGAGAATTTTTTGCGCCCAGTTGTGCGTTTCTTATTGCTTGGTCTATTTCCGCCAGTTGTTGTTTTATTATTCTTTTCAGTGAGTTCTGTCATATTTAGGCGTTTGCCACAAACCACAGTTTTTTGCAACATTTCTAATACTTCGTTAGGCATTTCATCAGGTAAATCAATGGTTGAGCAATCGTCAAAAATCTGAATTGAACCAATATATTCACTGTCCATGTCGGCCTCATTTGCAATTGCGCCTAAAATATTTCCAGGTTTCACATTGTTGTTATTACCCACTTCAATACGATAGCGACACATTGGAATTTGTGGATAGTCTTTTAGAGGTGTTGCTTTGGTTGAGAGTGTTTTTGCCTCGCCTTGCATTTGCTCCCTGCCAAAACTTTGCACTTTGTCTGAGATGAGTAATGGCTCGCTACCTTGTGCGATAAATGCCAATGCAGAAGCAATTTTTGATGATTCAATTTCTGGATTTTCTGCTTGGAATTCAGCGACTAGCTTTTCAAATATCTCTAAGTTTTGGTTGTTAATGGTTTGTGCTATGTTTTGTTTGAATGTTTCAACACGCTTGGCATTAATAATCTTAGCTGTTGGCAATTCAAGGGGAGCAATCTTCTGACGCGTAACCCGTTCAATGGTGCTTAACATGCGTCTTTCACGATTTGATACAAATAAAATCGCCTCACCTGTTCGACCTGCACGACCCGTTCTACCAATACGATGCACATAAGATTCAGGGTCATGGGGAATGTCGTAATTAACCACATGTGAGATACGCTCAACATCTAAGCCTCGCGCTGCCACATCAGTAGCGATAAGAATGTCAATCTTACCTTTTTTATAATTATTAATAATGCGTTCACGCTGACTTTGTTGAATATCACCATTAATTGCTTCTGCTGAAAAGCCACGCGCAGAAAGTTTTTCTGCCAATTCAATGGTCATTGTTTTGGTTTTCGTGAAAATAATCATTGCATCAAAAGTGATAACTTCAAGGATGCGAGTTAAGGCCTCTAATTTTTGTGATAAACCACCCACCATGCAATATTTTTGTGTAATCGTTGTTGCTGTTTCTGTTTTGGTTTTAACCTTAACAATTTTTGGCTGGTTGAGGAATTCTTCTGCTACTTTCTTGATAACAGATGGCATCGTTGCTGAGAATAGGGCGATTTGACGCTCTTCTGGGATGCTCTCCATTACCCATTTAATATCATCGATAAAACCCATCTTTAGCATTTCGTCGGCTTCATCTAAGACGAATGATTTTAAATTATCCAGTTTTAAAGTGCCGCGTTTGATATGGTCCATCACACGACCTGGTGTGCCAACGACTGCATGAACGCCACGCTTGAGCGGGCGCAGCTGCACATCGTAGGATTGTCCGCCATAAATAGGCAACACATGGAAGCCTTTCATGCCTCGTGCATAAGTTTGCACCGCTTCTGAGACTTGAATTGCCAATTCGCGTGTGGGCGCCAAGATAAGCAGTTGTGGTGCGTTGAGTTTTATATCAATCTGGTCAATCAACGGCAAGGTAAAGGCTGCCGTTTTTCCTGTACCTGTTTGCGCCTGACCAATAACATCCTCACCATTGAGCAGGTAAGCGATACATTGCTCTTGAATCGGTGAAGGAGTCTCGTAGCCAATGGAATCTAATACTTTTAAAATAGCATCAGATAGACCTAAATCACTAAATTTTGCTTGTGGTTTGTTGTTTTCTTGGGTGTCAGACATAGTTGTTGATAAATATGGAAAGAGCGCAATTATACACTGAGAGCGTAAGCGAACCAATAATGAAAGTGTTTTTTCATTTTGATTACACAGTATTCTGACATTAAGTTGACAATGCATAAAATAGCATATAAGTCAGGCTTTAGCGTATCATTTTGTGCTTTGAAAACAAGGTTTTTTATGAATTCTAAAAAAGAATTATGGGTGTTGTTGGCTTCGTTTGTGTTGCCAATTGCACTGGGCACAGCATTTTTCTATTGGAATCCGGCCGCCTTTACGGGTAATACGGTTAATTATGGTGAGTTTGTTAATCCTATTATTACCACGCAAAGACAAGATGTGGTGTTTGCTGAGAATATTCAAGGCGATTTGCAAGGACTGTGGACGCTGGCTTATGTAACAAATGCTTGTGATAATGCTTGCGAAAAAACCCTAAAAGATATGGAAACTATCCGTACCTTAATGAATGACAATATGCGTCGTGTGCAAAGATTATTATTGATTAGTGGTGCTAGCAATTTACAAGAAACAGGTTTATTAATTGCCAAGCCAAGCAATAAATTGCAGCAGAAATTAAGAAAATTCCCAGATAATAGTTTGTTTTTGATTGACCCATTGGGCAATGTAATGTTGCGTTACAATCCGCAATCTTTAGAGATTAGACGGGTGATTAAAGACCTTCAGCGTTTGTTTAAATATTCGCGTATTGGTTAATCAATAAAGAAAAACTTATGCCATCACTTAACGACTTACTCGGACTTTGCAAACTTAAAGTAGTGGCACTGATATTGCTAACGGCGGTTGTTGGTATGTTTTTGGCAGTGCCTGCGCCGTATTTTCCTGACTTAATATTGGTTGTGCTTGCCTCTCTTGGTATTGGTTTGGCATCAGCATCAGCAGCGGTGTTTAATCATATCGTTGATGAACAAATTGATATTGAAATGTCTCGCACCAACCAGCGACCTTTGCCACAAGGTAAAGTGAGTCGTAATCAGGCGTTGGTATGGGGTGTGTTTTTAGGCGTGATTGGTTTGGGTATTTTGCAGTTATTTGTGAACACTATTACTATGATATTGACTTTTATTTCTTTGATTGGCTACGCCGTGATTTATACGATGTATCTCAAACGAGCTACACCACAAAATATTGTGATTGGCGGTGCGGCAGGGGCGGCACCACCGATTTTAGGTTGGACTTCAATCGCAGGTACACAGAATATTGAGTATGCTTTGTTGTTATTTTTGATTGTATTTGTTTGGACGCCACCACATTTTTGGGCATTGGCAATTTTTCGGGTGGAAGAGTATCGGAAGGTTGATGTGCCGATGTTGCCAGTAACCCATGGTTTGGCTTATACTAGGGTGCAAATTTTGTTTTATACGATATTGTTAATATTGGTTACCTTATTGCCTTATTTGTCTGGTATGTCGGGGTTGATTTATCTTGCTTCAGCTTTAATTTTGGGCTTTATATTTTTGGCATATGCGATTAGAATTTATAAAAATCCAGGTGATAATAGAATTGCTTGGCGCACCTTTATGTTTTCGGTTAATTATTTAATGTTGTTATTTGTGGCATTACTTATTGACCATTATTGGTTAATTACATTGGGATAGAATGATGAAAGGATTGGGACAGGTATTTAAAGCAGTAACTTCAGCCATGATTGGTGTGGGTAAAAGAGAAGACCTTATCAAGGACTTTGAACGCACAGAAAAACAAGGGCCATGGCCTTATATTATTGTTGGCTTAATTATGACCATCGGCTTTATTGGTGCGGTGATTGCTGTTGTCAAACTAGTATTATCCTAATGGCGTTTTAAACACTTTGTGTATTAGTGCGATAATACTGAGTAATAATAATAGTGCCACTGCATTGTGTAAAGTGGCAATTGTCATTGGTATTGATAACACCACATTTAAAATGCCCAAGGTTACTTGTATTGCTAATAAGTTACCAATCATCGTTAGGTTCCCCCTCAGGTGTGGATAAACTTTAAACGAATAAATTAAGGCAATAGTGAATAGTGTGGTGATTAACGCGCCAATGCGGTGCATCATTTGAATGGCGGCACGGGCTGGATTTTCTAATATACCATATTCATAATTATGTTCTACGCCAACTGGACCCCAATATAATGCATTGGTAAAATCCATTGTCGGCCACCAAGATCCTAAGCATTTTGGGAATTCTTCACCACAAGACAAAGCGGCATAGTGGGTAGAGGTCCAACCGCCAAGCGCAATTTGCACACTTAAAACAACCAAGGTTATGAGTAATAAGAATTTGTGTCTTTTTAAAATGTGCCTATAGGCAATAGAGGACTCCCCTTGATTGAGCAATAACCATGTCAGCAAAGCTGTGGTAATAAAGCCACCAATAAGATGCGTGGTAACAATACCAGGGTGCACCAACAGAGTAACTGTCCACATACCAAAAGCGCCTTGTAATATCACAAAAAAAGCGGTAAATGCAGGTAGTCCAAGCGATTGTGGGCGTTTTGTTTGTCCCTTGATTGCTAAGAAAAACAACACAAAGATAGTCAATCCTAGTAAGGAGGCGGCGTAGCGATGTAGCATTTCCTTCCAACCTTTCGTAGCTTCAAGGGGTCGATCATAGCCTTCAAATTTGGTGCCATCTGCCACATCTGGAACGACTAACTGCCCATAGCAAGTTGGCCAATCTGGGCAGCCTAGTCCTGCATCACCAAGGCGTGTATAAGCACCTAAAATAACAACGATGAGTGCAAGGATAATTGAGATTCTTAGTAATTTTTTAAACATTTAAATTAAGTAGAATTAGAAAAGTAGGATAGATAATATACTTATTTTTTACCGTCATAATAATACATTACTATATTATTACATTAATATATTACTCAGTTATTATGGACTTGCAAATTATTGTTTATTGTGAATAATGCATTTATTAAATAAAAGTTTCGGGGGAAATAATGAAAAAACTAGTAGTGGCATTTGGACTGTTATTGAATTTTAATGTATTTGCTGAATACGGGCTGAATATGACTGAAGGTGTAACTTCGCTCAGCCATGATATTTATGGTCTACATATGATGGTTTTTTGGGTATCAGTCGTTATTGCGATTGTGGTGTTTGGTGCAATGTTTTATTCATTGTATATGCACAGACAATCAAAAGGTGCAGTGGCAGCTAATTTTCATGAAAGCACTAAAGCAGAATTGGTCTGGACAATCGTTCCAATTATTATTTTGATTGGTATGGCGGTTCCCGCATCAAAAGTATTGATTGATTTAGAAGACACAACCAAAGCTGAGATGACGATTAAGATTACGGGTCATCAATGGAAGTGGCAATATGATTACCCCAAAGAAGGCATTAGTTTTATCTCAAATTTATCACAGGACTCTAGGGATGCGGTTAATGGCACAGATGCAGACCGTGAAAATGCCGATAACTATTTATTGAATGTTGATAAACGTTTAGTTTTGCCTGTAGACACCTCAATTCGTTTTTTAATTACTTCTAATGATGTTATTCACAATTGGTGGGTTAGTGATTTTGGCGTTAAACAAGATGCCAATCCAGGTTTTATCAATGACGCATGGGCTAAGATTGACAAAATTGGCACCTACCGTGGGCAATGTGCTGAATTATGCGGCAAAGATCATGGTTTTATGCCAATTGTGGTGGATGTAGTTTCTAAGGCAGATTATAAAAAATGGGTATCTAAGCAACAAGCTGCTGCAGCCGCAGCAGTAGCGAGTGCCAATGAAACTTGGTCTAAGGCAGACTTAATGGCAAAAGGTAAAACAATTTACAACGCCAATTGTGCGGCTTGCCATAAAGCAAATGGCTCAGGGATGCCACCAGTGTTTCCAGCAATGAAAGGCTCGGTTATTGTAAATGGTCCAGCAGCGAAGCATATTAATATTGTTCTACACGGTAAAGGCGCCATGCCAACATTTAAGATGTTAGGCGATAGCGACCTTGCCGCGGTAATGACTTATGAAAGAAATGCCTTTGGCAACACAGGTAGTGTTGTGCAACCGTCAGATGTTAAATCTGCACGATAATTAAAGTATCAAGGAGAATATTATGACAACAGCAACAGACACATCAGCAACTGCACATGACGACCATCATCACGGACCTGAAAAAGGTTTGATGAGGTGGATTAAGACAACGAACCATAAGGATATTGGCTCTCTTTACATGTGGTTTGCCTTTACGATGTTATTAGTAGGCGGCGCATTTGCAATGGGCATTCGTGCTGAATTATTACAGCCGGGGCTACAATTGATGGAGCCACAGTTCTTTAATCAACTAACGACCATGCATGGCTTAATTATGGTTTTTGGTGCGATTATGCCTGCCTTTGTTGGCTTGGGAAATTGGCTTATTCCAATGATGGTAGGTGCGCCTGATATGGCGCTACCTCGTATGAATAATTGGTCTTTTTGGATTTTACCATTCGCTGGTGGAATTCTTTTAAGCACATTCTTCATGGAAGGCGGTGCGCCAGCATTTGGTTGGACATTCTATGCGCCATTGTCAACAACATTTGCACCAGATAGCACAGACTTTTTTATTTTTGCAGTTCACTTATTGGGTTTCTCATCAATTATGGGTGCGATTAACATTATCGCAACAGTGCTTAACATGCGTGCACCTGAGATGAAGCTAATGGATATGCCATTGTTTGTATGGACTTGGTTGATTACTTCGTTCCTGCTAATTGGTGCGATGCCAGTATTAGCAGGCGCGGTAACTATGATGTTAACGGACCGTAACTTCGGTACAGCATTCTTTGATGCAACTGGTGGCGGTGACCCAGTCATGTTCCAACATATTTTTTGGTTCTTTGGGCATCCTGAAGTTTACATTATGATTTTGCCAGCATTTGGTGTGGTTTCTCATATTATCCCAACCTTTGCACGCAAGCCATTATTTGGTTACTCGTCAATGGTATATGCAACAGCATCAATTGCATTCTTGTCGTATATTGTATGGGCACACCATATGTTTTTAACAGGTATGCCAGTAGCGGGTGAGTTGTACTTTATGTATGCCACCATGTTAATTGCGGTACCAACAGGGGTCAAGGTGTTTAACTGGGTTTCTACAATGTGGCGAGGTTCAATGACATTTGAAGCGCCAATGTTGTGGGCGATATCCTTTGTATTCTTATTCACGATTGGTGGTTTCTCTGGCCTAATGCTCGGTATTGCACCAGCAGATATTCAATACCATGATACTTACTTCGTGGTCGCACATTTCCACTATGTATTAGTAACAGGTGCTCTATGGTCAATCATTGCAGCAACCTTCTACTGGTTACCTAAATGGACGGGTAAGATGTATAACGAAAAACTGGCAAAAGTACACTTTTGGTGGGCAGTTATTTCAGTCAATGTATTGTTCTTTCCTCAGCATTTCTTAGGTCTTGCGGGTATGCCACGCCGTATTCCTGATTATTCATTGCAGTTTGCAGACTTTAACTTTATTTCTTCCATTGGTGGTTTTGCATTTGGTGCATCGTTTATTTTATTAACTTACATTGTGATTGATTGTATTCGCAATGGTAAACCAGCCAGCGCACGACCTTGGGAAGGCGCTAAAGGCTTGGAGTGGACATTAGAGCCAAAAGCGCAATATCACAGTTTTAACACGCCACCATCAAGAAAGTTGATTGAGGCTGAGTCTCAGAATTCTTAATGAAAGATAGAAGAAAAGGCGTTGTTAAGACTGCGGTCATTGTCGGCACTATAGCAATAGGAGTATTTGTAGCCACTATCGTGTTATATAACCCGACTGGCTAATATGGAACAAAAAAAGATAACAAAAAAGTTCTGGATTAAGTTAGTTTCAGCGCCAATATTGATGTTTGCCTTTGCTTATGCAATGGTGCCTATCTATACTGTTTTTTGTGAGATTACTGGATTTAACGGCACAACAGGCAGGGTAGAAACGGAGCAGCAATATGAAGTAGATGAGCAACGCAAAATTGAGGTTAGTTTTTTTGCGATGACGATGGGTGGCTTCCCAGTGCAGTTTGGACCTAAGGTAAATTCGATGACAATCGTGCCTGGTAAGTTTTATACCACCAGTTATATTGCTAAGAATAATACTGATGAAACTGTTATTG
This sequence comes from Bathymodiolus azoricus thioautotrophic gill symbiont, assembly GCF_001298715.1. GTDB lineage: Bacteria > Pseudomonadota > Gammaproteobacteria > PS1 > Pseudothioglobaceae > Thiodubiliella. Next base: position 4,918 of record NZ_CDSC02000112.1, on the reverse strand, counting down.
GTCAGGCGATTCCAAGTGTAGCACCAACAGATGCGGCGCTATATTTTAAGAAGCTAGAATGTTTTTGTTTTAATAGGCAGATATTCAAACCGCATGAGGAGGTTGAGATGACACTCCGATTTGTAGTTGAACCAGAGTTGGATAAACGAATAAAAGACATTAGTTTGTCTTATAATTTTTTTAAACTTGAAAAATAGAAAAAAATGAGGAGAGGGGATATGAGTAAAGAGCAAGCGTATTATGTGCCACATGGCACATACTGGCCAATTATTGGGTCAATTGGTATTGCAATGTTATTTGTTGGTTTTGCCAATCAAATGCATGGGGTAGAATGGGGTGGATCAGTGATGGCATTGGGTTTTGCGATTACAGTGTTTATGATGTTTGGCTGGTTTGGTCAGGTGGTTAACGAGAGTATTAGTGGCATTTACAATAGCCAAGTTGATCGTTCATTTCGTTGGGGGATGAGTTGGTTTATCTTCTCTGAAGTGATGTTTTTTGCGGCTTTCTTTGGGGCGTTGTTCTATGCAAGGCAACTTTCAGTGCCGTGGCTGGGTGGTGCAGATAATAATATCTATACGCCAGAATTATGGAATGGCTTTAAAACAGGGTGGGATGCGGTTGCTTTCACAACGCCAGGCACAACTTTACAATCAGGTGTTGAGATGTCAGTGCCAACGCAATTGGTCAACACTTGGGGCTTGCCAGCACTTAATACATTGCTACTGTTATTATCAGGTGTTACTTTAACCTTTGCTCATCACGCATTGCGTGCTGGTCATCGTAACCAAATCATTGGTTGGTTAGTGGCAACTATTGCGCTAGGTGTTGCCTTCTTGGGCTTTCAGATTATGGAATACGGTCATGCATACCATGATGGCTTGAAGTTAACTTCAGGTATTTACGGTTCAACTTTCTACCTGCTAACAGGCTTTCATGGCTTCCATGTAACTGTTGGCGTGATTATGTTAACTGTGATTTTATATCGTATTCAAAAAGGGCACTTCACTGCTGATAACCATTTTGGCTTTGAGGGTGTGGCTTGGTATTGGCATTTTGTAGATGTGGTATGGTTAGGGCTTTTCATATTCGTTTACTGGTTGTAAGAGCGGTTAGGGATGTTAGCGAGGAATCATTGCCTTTTAAATCTTAAAAAATTTATCCCTTATAGTTAAATAAAGGGATGAAAATCAAAAGACTCCTTGTTTGGAGTTTTTTTTATGGGAGTTTTTATGACAGAAGTATTGGTGGTTTTGGTTATCCTTGCTATTATGGTAGCATTAGGTTTTGGGCTTCTTGGTTTGCTTAAAGGCGGCAAGGCAGGCTCAGATAGAATGTTCAAGTCGTTAGTGATACGCGTTAGTTTGTCTATTGCCTTATTTTTATTTGTGATGTTTTCAGGTTATATGGGTTGGATTCAATCCAATATAGTCATGCTTGATGCGCCAACCAAGCAAACGCCCGTACAAAAATGATTAAACGCACATTTGTTCTACCGGGTTTATTAATCGTTCTTACAATAGTGGGGTTATTGTTATTAGGGTTTTGGCAACTAGAGCGTGCTGATGAAAAACATGCGATTGAACATGCTATTGTTTTGGCATCATTGAACTCTGCTCAGTTAGTCACTCAGGCTGATACTTTGATACAAAAAGAATACTATCAAGTTTTACTTGAAGGGCGCTATGATAACGACAAGCAGTTTATCTACGACAATCAAATTGTTAATGGCAATGCTGGATATTATGTCTTAACACCTTTTATATTAGACAATAAAACTGTAATTTTGGTTAATCGTGGCTTTGTGCCATGGTATGGTAGTCGTGAAAAATTGGTTGATATTGCTGTTAGTGAAGCTAAAGTTAGTATTCAGGTAAGGTTAATTAAGCCCAAAGAGCGTATTAAGTTTAAACAAAACGATAGCACAACTTTTCCAATGTTGATTCAATCTTTAAATATAGAACGACTCTCACATTTATTGGACTACCAACTCGTTGCGATGTTGGCACAATTAGATGTTAAATCAAACAATGGATTTTATCGACAATGGCAGCCATTTTATGGCAGTGTTGATAAGCATTTAGGTTATGCCCTACAGTGGTTTTTAATGGCTTTTATATTGAGTTTTATCGCAATTAGACTGTGGATTAAAAACACTAAGAATTAAATTATTAATTCAGTATTTTAATGCTGAGTTAATAGCCCGAGACTTTTGTATAATCATTTCTATTTATATAAAGCGCTTTAAGGCTTCTGAATTTATGACAATATCAGCCAAATCTACATGCTTTCATTGTGGCTTAGATGCGCCTACAGGCATTAATTTATCAGTAAACATTGACAATCAGCAACGCCCAATGTGTTGTGTAGGTTGTCAGGCGGTTGCACAAGCAATTGTTGATGCGGGGCGTGCTGATTTTTATCAACAACGCGATACTTTTTCAGAAACTGGACAAGATGTTGTGCCTGAGTTTGTTAAACAACTATATGCTTATGACCACCCTGATATACAAAAACAATTTGTCGTACAAACGGGTGAACATGATAAAGAGGCCTCGTTAATTTTAGAAGGTATTGTTTGTGCTGCTTGCATCTGGCTTAATGAACAATATATTGCTGCTTTGCTAGGTGTACGAGAAGTGTGTATCAATTACAGCACGCATCGTGCGATTGTACGTTGGAATGATTCAGAGATAAAACTCAGTCAGATTTTAGAAGCGATTAGCCATATTGGCTATAAAGCCCATCCCTACGACGCAGCGCAACAACAGGAATTATTCGAAAAAGAGCGTAAGCAAAGTTTGCGTCGTTTAGGTTTGTCTGTTGCTTTAGGTATGCAAATAATGGTATTTGCACTTGCCTTATATACGGGAGACTGGTGGGGGATTGAACCATCAATCAAACAAATTTTACATACAAGTAGTCTTGCTTTAACGGTACCAATTTTGTTATTTTGTGCAACGCCTTTTTGGCAGAGTGCATGGCGAGATATTAAGCATCGTCAACTGGGCATGGATGTGCCAATTAGTTTAGGTCTGATTGTGTCATTCTTGGGTAGTGTCTATAGTGTTTGGAAAGGACAGGGTGCAGTGTATTTTGACTCTATCAGTATGTTTGTTACTTTTATTTTGGCAGTGCGTTATTTTGAGTTAATGGCGCGTAAAAAAACAGCAGAATCAACCGAAGCCTTGTTGAATTTACGACCGAATATGGCAACAAAAATTACACCTCAAGGAGAAGAAGCGGTTCCCGTGGTAGAGTTAAAAGTTGATGATAAAGTGTTGATTTTGGTGGGTGAAGCTGTCCCCACAGATGGTGTTATTATTGAGGGAAAATCAAGAGTTGACGAATCGTTATTAACGGGTGAAAGCCGAGCATTATCTAAAAATATAAGCGATGTACTGGTTGGTGGAAGTATGAACCTTGATAGCCCACTACAGATGCGAGTTACCCACATTGGACAAGATACGATACTTTCTACAATATTGAATTTATTAGAACGCGCCCAGGGTGAGAAACCAAAAATCTCGCAATTGGCTGATAGAATTGCAACGCGATTTGTTTCTGTTATTGTGTTTTTAGCTATAGCAGTAGGCTTGTATTATGGCATTTATATTGATGGCTTTGCAAGCACAAATTGGATTGGTATTGTGGTGGCAGTTTTGGTGGTAACTTGCCCTTGTGCCTTGTCTTTGGCAACGCCTGCTGCTATGACGATTGCTATTGGGCGTTTAAGCCAAATAGGCTTACTTATTCGCACTAAACAAGCCTTAGAAACATTGGAGCGAGCTGATTATTTTGCCTTTGATAAGACAGGCACATTAACACAAGGTCAATTGCAATTTGAGTGTGTTGTAGAATGTCAAAATATTGAAAAAGAACAGGCTTTGGCTATTGCCACTGCATTAGAGAAATCTTCTGAGCATCCAATTGCTCAAGCATTCTTAAATAATCCAGATGATATAGGTGAATTAATGTCTGTTGCACATATTGAAAATCAAGTAGGCGCAGGATTATCAGGAGAGATTGATGGGCAATGTTGGTATTTGGGTAATGCTGATTATATTGCTAAGCAAACAGGTTTAGTGTTATCAAGCAAAGTGTCTGAATTATTAGAAAATAATAATTTGCAAGCAGCAACTATTATTTGTTTGGCGAATATGCAAAAGGCTTATGCAGTATTTATCTTGCAAGATAAGATACGCACAGGTGCAAAAGTACTGATCGAGAGTTTACAATCAATGGGTAAACAGATAGTGCTACTGAGTGGCGACCATAACATATCTGTACAACTGATTGCAAAGCAATTGGGTATTGCAAAGCAACAGGTTCATGCAGAGTTAAAGCCAGAAGATAAATTATCGTATCTTAAAACATTGCAACAACAAGGCTCGATTGTGGCAATGATAGGTGATGGGATAAATGACGCCCCTGTGCTTGCTGGTGCACAGGTTTCTATTGCTATGGGGAATGGCACACAACTTGCCGCAACCAGTGCTGACATGGTGTTATTAAATAGTGATTTAAAACAACTCAAGCAAGGTATTAGTATTGCGCAAAAAACGATGCGTATTATTAGACAAAATCTAATATGGGCGCTGGTGTATAATATGTTCGCAGTGCCACTTGCTGTTATGGGCTATGTTCAGCCTTGGTTGGCGGCGATTGGGATGTCGTTAAGTTCTTTGTTTGTTGTGTTAAATGCATTGCGTTTAAGGCGTGCTAAATAGAGGTTTAAATATGGAAAGTATCTACTTATTAATCCCCATTACTCTGGTATTGATCGTGCTTATTATTGCTATTTTCTTATGGGCAATCAAATCAGGTCAGTTTGACGATATGGATGGACCCGCCTATCAAATTTTAAAAGATGATGAGATTAAGAAAGATTGATTAAGTAGCCCAAGGTAAATAAGTA
>NZ_CDSC02000501.1 GCF_001298715.1 Bathymodiolus azoricus thioautotrophic gill symbiont | reverse complement strand
CGTAAAATTTAATCCATCGTTTTTATTTTAGGATTTATCGTGAGTTCAACTGATTTCTCTTCATTAAATTTAAAACCTGATTTATTAAAAAATCTTAGTAGTTTGGGTTACGAATCAATGACACCTATTCAAGCACTCAGTTTGCCCGCTATTTTGTCGGGTGAAGATGTTATTGGGCAGGGTAAGACTGGCTCAGGGAAGACAGCGGCTTTTGGTTTGGGTCTGTTACAAAAATTGGATGTTAAGGCTTTCAGAGTGCAATCGATAGTCTTGTGCCCAACGCGTGAGCTGGCAGACCAAGTGGCAAGTGAGCTTCGAAGACTTGCAAGAAGTATTCATAATATCAAAGTTCTCACACTTTGCGGTGGTGCACCTTTTGGTCCACAAATTGGTTCATTAGAACACGGTGCACATATTGTTGTCGGTACACCAGGGCGTATTGAAGAGCATTTGCGTAAAGCCACATTAAAACTTGAATTTGTCACTATACTTATATTGGACGAAGCAGATCGCATGTTAGATATGGGTTTTCAAGATACTATAGATAAAATTATTGAAAAAATCCCTAGTAGTCGCCAAACCTTATTATTTAGTGCGACTTATCCTGATGAGATTGCTGATATCGCCTGTCGTGCACTTAAAAATCCTACGATACTTGAGGCACCTGCTGTCCATGAAGAAGATACGATTAAGCAATATTTTCATCTAACCAATACAGACGATGAGCGTATGAGTGCACTTAGATTGTTACTTGCTAAGCATAAGCCTGAGTCTGCATTGGTATTTTGCAACACCAAAAGTGATACGCAAGATGTGGCAGATGAGTTAGCCCATTATGGATTTTATGCACTTGCCATTCATGGAGATTTGGACCAACGAGAGCGTGATCAAGCGCTTATTCGATTTTCAAATGGCAGTGTTTCTGTGCTGGTGGCGACTGATGTGGCAGCGCGAGGTTTAGATATCAAAGATTTAGATATGGTGATTAATTTTAATATTGCACATGATGCAGAAGTGCATGTACATCGCATTGGCCGTACTGGTAGAGCAGGGAAGCATGGTGTTGCTTGTACGCTTTTTAGCGATAGAGAAACGCACAAATTAGAGACATTAGATATTGATTTATCTAATGTTAATGACCCACTACCAAGTGCTATATATTTAGATAAGCCGATTAAAAAACCGGTGATGACCACGCTAAAAATTGATGGCGGGAAGAAACAAAAACTTCGTCCGGGTGATATTGTTGGTGGGTTGACAGGTAAGGACGGTATTCCAGGGGATAAAATCGGCAAGATTAGTGTCGCTGGTAATTGGTCTTATGTGGCTGTGAGTTCAGAGTTGGTTAAGACAGC
>NZ_CDSC02000264.1 GCF_001298715.1 Bathymodiolus azoricus thioautotrophic gill symbiont | reverse complement strand
TAAGGTTTTTTGTGGTGCTGGATAAAAAGCAGTTTTGTTGATTTGGATGGTTGGAAAAATGGGGTGGTTTTGGTTTGGTTTGGAATGAGTTTTTAAGGGGCGACTAATTAGTAAGAAGGCTAGACTGCAAGGAAAAGAAGTTGCAGACCCTTATTTAATAGCTAAGGCAAAAGTATTAAATATTTGCGTTGTAACCGAAGAAAAACTCAAGGATAATGCCGCAAAAATTCCCAATGTGTGTCAAAATTTTGATGTCTGTTGTATGAATTTAGAGCAATTTATGCAAAAAGAGAGATGGTCTTTTTGATAACAAGGGGCGCTAAACAAAAAGAACAATCAACTTTATCAGTTAAATACAAGACTATTCAGGGTAAAATTTTTAGTTTTGTGATTGTGATTAATTATGATTGAATATATCCCAGGTTTAGCAGGCGTTCCAGCAACAGAATCGTCTATTTCTTCAATTGATGGCAAAAACGGTATTTTGGCGTATCGTGGTTATTCGATTGAGGATTTGGTGAAATACGCATCGTTTGAAGAAGTGGCAATGTTGCTTAGAGATGGTGAATTGCCAAGTGCTGATGCTTTATATGATTTTAAAGAGGCATTGCATCAGCGTTATGAAGTTAAGCGTGGTATTCGTGAAATGATGTGGGCATTGCCGGCGAATGGGCATCCGATGGATGTTTTACAAACAGCAATTGCATCAATGGCAACTTTTTATCCTGATGCGGGTGCGCAGGACCCAAATTCAGCTTATACGCAGAGCGCACTTACAAAAATTATTGCCAATATGAGTACGCTGGTGGCAATGTGGGCGCGTATTTCAACAGGCTATGATCCGATTCCACCGAGTAAGGAAATGTCATATGCTAAAAACTTCTTAGCCATGTCATTTGATGAAGAACCAGATGATGATATTGTTAAATTATTTGATGCTTGTTTGATTTTGCACGCTGAACACACGATTAATGCCAGTACTTTCTCGGCAATGGTAACTGCTTCTACACTTGCCAACCCGTTTTCCTCGGTATCAGCAGCGGTTGGCACTTTGGCGGGTTCTTTGCATGGTGGTGCCAATGAAGATGTTTTAAATATGTTGGATGAGATTGGTGATGCTAAAAATGTTCGTGCCTATATCAAAAATCGCCTCAAAAATAAAGAAGTAATTTGGGGGTTGGGACATAGAGAGTATAGTGTTAAAGATCCTCGTGCCACAATTTTACAAGGCATGATTGAAGCTTATATTAAGAAGAGTAATATGGTGCTTTCTAAACGCTTTGAAACAGCACTAGAGGTAGAGCGCGTTTGTGAAGAACTACTTGGCGCTAAAGGCGTTTATCCGAATGTTGACTTCTATTCAGGTATTTTATATTCTGAGATTTTCAAAATTCCACGCAAGCATTTTACCCCGATTTTTGCAATGGCACGCTCGAGTGGTTGGGTTGCACATTGGCATGAACAGGTTGGGCATAACCGAATTTTCAGACCAACACAGATTTACACGGGTGCAGATTTCAGGAAGTACCCTAAAAAATAATCACATCAAGGACTCTTATGGAAAACACGACACATTTTGGCTTTAAAGATGTTGCTACGCAAGACAAACAAGGCATGGTGCGTAGTGTTTTTGACTCAGTCGCTAATAAATATGACTTGATGAATGATGTACTATCATTTGGTGCGCATCGACTCTGGAAGCATTACACCATTGCCACTTCAAATGTCAAAGCAGGTGATAAAGTCTTAGATATTGCTGGCGGTACGGGAGATTTAGCACGCGCCTTTGCGATGAAAGTGGGTGATACAGGCCAAGTTGTACTTTCTGATATTAACGCTGCGATGCTGGGTGAAGGGCGTAAAAACTTAATCAACAGAGGTGTTCCGGGCGTGGCGTTCGTGCAGTTGAGCGGCGAGCAAATACCATTTTCAGACAACACTTTTGATTGCGTATCGATTGCTTTTGGTTTGCGCAATGTAACGGACAAAGACCAGTGCATTGGTGAGATGTATCGTGTTTTAAAGCCAGGTGGTTGTCTGCTAATCTTAGAATTTTCTAAAACAGACATTGCCTTATTGGAAAAATTCTACGACTTCTATTCGTTTAATGTGATGCCACAGCTTGGTAAAATCATTGCTAATGATGAAGAGTCTTATCAATATTTAGCTGAGTCTATTCGCAAACACCCTGACCAAGAAACACTAAAGCAAATGGTGTTAGATGCGGGATTCGGTACTTGTGAATATCACAATCTCTCCGGTGGAATCGTAGCATTACATAAAGGTATTAAGGTCTAAAACCTTATGCAGTCTATGATTTTACAGAGTGCGCTAAACCATTTGCTTGAAGCGCATCAAATTGATATCCGTCCATTAGACGGCAAAACCGTGTATTTTTCTTTGCAAGATTTACCGATAGCGGTTAATTTTATTTGCACTAACGATCGTATTTTCGTGACTACTGACGCCACTATTAACGCTGATGTTGACATCAAACTTAAGTCCAATGTATTTTTGAAATTAATTCAAGGCGAGGATTTAACGGAATTGTTAAGACAAGATAAAATCATGATTCATGGTGATGTTAAAACAGCGCAATTATTGGTTGATTTATTACAACAAGTTGAGTTTGATTTTGAAGAAGCATTGTCTAAATTCACAGGTGATATTGTTGCGCACCAAGTAGGTAAAATCGCAAAAAAATTCAAATCATCTGATAACTCTTTGGCATCTATTAAGGATAAAATTACTAATTTCCTTATTACACCAAAACGGTTTCACTGATGCGCAATTTGGCTCGATTTATTGCTATTATGCGTATTTTGATGCGTTATCGAATAGACGCTTTGATATTGTCAGCATCTTTTTTAAAGCGTTTTAAGCCACTGCTATATCTAACACCTTGGCATTATATTCCCAGAAAAAAATTTACTAGAGGCGAGCGCATTCGTTTGGCGCTTGAAGCATTAGGGCCAATTTTTATTAAGTTTGGGCAAACGCTATCTACGCGCCGTGACTTACTACCTGAAGATATTGGCAATGAGCTTGCTAAGTTGCAAGACGCCTGCCCTGCCTTTGATAGCATGCAAGCAAAAGCAATGATTGAAGCATCATTGGACGGCAGTACAGAGCAATTATTTAGCAAGTTTGATATTGAGCCATTGGCAAGTGCTTCTATTGCACAGGTGCACACTGCCGTTACTCATCAAGGTGATGAAGTGGTGGTTAAAATTGTGCGACCTGATATTGAGAAAATTATTAAGCGTGATATTGCACTGATGTACATCTTTGCAAAATTCATTGACAAGTATCCGATTAGTAAAAAAGTACGCCCAACTGAGATTGTTGCTGAGTTTGAAGGCATTATCTTAAATGAACTCAATATGTTGAGAGAGGCGAAAAACGCCACACAATTGCGAGAAAATTTTCAAGATTCTGATTTGTTGTATGTGCCTAAGGTGCATTGGGATTTGTGTAGTGAGGAAGTGCTGACGACTGAGCGTATTTATGGCACGCCAGTGGGTGATATTGCTCAACTAAAGGCAGATGGTGTTGACCTTAAAAGGTTGGCAGAAGAAGGCGTGATTATTTTCTTCACACAAGTATTTAAGCATAATTTTTTTCACGCAGATATGCATCCTGGTAATATTTTTGTTGGCCTAGAAGGTCGTTATATTGGCGTTGATTTTGGCATTATGGGTGTGTTGGATGAGTCGGACAAGGATTTTTTAGCTAATATGCTTTTGGCATTTTTTAACCAAGATTATCACGGCGTTGCTAAGGCCTATATTGAATCGGGTTGGGCAAGCGCCAGTACCGATGTGCGTGCTTTTGAGCAAGCAATTGGTAGAATATGTGAGCCGATGTTTGAGAAATCTCTGGATGAAATCTCATTTGGGCAGGTGTTGTTGGACTTGATGGCTGAAGCGAAAAATTTTGATATCACTGTTCAGCCACAACTGTTGTTATTGGACAAGACATTATTAAATATTGAGGGTTTGGGTAGGCAACTTTATCCACAATTGGATTTATGGGCAACGGCAAAACCTTTTTTAGAGGATTTAGTTAAGGAAAAATACAGTATGAAAAGTGCGATTGAAAAACTTAAAGAAAAAGCACCAGAACTTTTAAAAGAAATTCCTGAATTACCAAGTTTGATATCAAACGCACTCAAGCAGATGAACAATATCAGCAATATCCAAAGTGAGCAAACCAAGGCAATTATTGACCAACTAAAAGACAATTCTAATCGACAAACTTCAGCTATTTTCTCAGGTGCTTTGCTTATTCTCTCAGGTATTTTAGCACTTAATAATTTGTTGGTTGCTGCTGGTGTTAGTGTCGTAGTCGCTTTAGTGTTCTGGGTTAAGTCTAGATAATGACTTTTCCTATACATTTTCGGGTAAAATTACACGCTTGATATGTTTGGTCGCAAAATATATCATCTGATAACACTCTATTAAGAGTGTTTTTTACTTTCTAAAAAAGGATAAGAAAAATGAGTATTACAATTAACGCTATAATGCGCAAAGATCAGGGGAAAGGTGCGAGCCGCCGCCTGCGTCATCAAGAACAAGTTCCTGCCATTGTTTACGGTGCAGGTAAAGAGCCAAGCGCAATTACGCTAAATGTCCACGAAATAGGACATCTTTTAGAAAACGAAGAAGCCTATACTTCAGTGCTAGATTTGGCGATTGATACAAAAGTTGAGCCGGTTATTATTAAAGACCTGCAGCGTCATCCAGCTAAAAATCTTGTTACCCATGTAGACTTCTTGCGTGTTGATATGAAGAAAGAGATTGCTACCAGTATTCCATTGCACTTTATGGGTGAGGAAGACAACGAGGCAATGCGTCTTGGTGCGATTCTTAACCAATTTGTTACTGCGATTGAGGTTTCTTGTTTGCCGGCAAACTTGCCACATACTATTGAAGTTGATATTAGCAATCTTGCCATGGATGAGCATATCAGCTTGACAGGGTTAGTAATGCCAAAAGGCGTTACTATCACTGCATTAACACACGGCGATATTGAAGCACACGACCAAAGTGTTGTTGCTGTTCAAGAGCCTAGATTAATGGCTGAAAAAGAAGTTGTTGATAGCGAAGGTGAAGAAGGTGCCGGTGATAAAGTTGAAGGTGGTGACGACAAACCTGAAGGCGATTCAGAATAAAACCTTGATTTGCAGTTGTGACGATTAAACTGATTGTTGGCTTGGGCAACCCAGGTAAGGACTATCAGACGCATCGTCATAATGTGGGCTTTTGGTTTTGTGATGCGCTTGCGCGCTTATATACGGGTGCTTTTAAGAAAGAATCTAAGTTCTTTGGCGAAGTGGCGCAGGTTAATATTGCAGGTGTGTCTGTACGGTTACTAAAACCAAATACTTATATGAATGCTTCTGGGAAGTCAATTCAAAGTATTGTTAACTTTTATCAAATTGATGCAAAGGAAATTCTGATTGTACACGATGAACTGGATATTGACCCTGGCACAGTAAAGATTAAATTTAGTGGCGGTCATGGTGGACATAACGGACTTCGTGATACGATTAAGGCGTTAGGTAATAAGGATTTTTATCGCTTAAGAATTGGTATTGGTCATCCAGGTGATAAATCTAAGGTGGCAGATTTTGTGCTACACGCACCTAACAAATCAGAAATTAGAGTGATTGAAGATGTTTTGAGCGATTCGTTGAATGTTATTGAACAGGTTGTTAAAGACAAAGTCGAATTGGCTATGCAAACACTACACACGGAATAGAAATATGGGATTTAAATGTGGCATCGTTGGGCTACCCAATGTAGGAAAATCAACTTTATTTAATGCATTGACGCAAGCAGGCATTGAATCGGCAAACTATCCATTTTGCACCATTGAGCCAAATGTTGGCATTGTGCCGATGAACGATAAGCGTTTAGAGCAATTGGCTGAAATTGTTAGTCCCGAGAAAATCTTACCAACGACAATGGAATTTGTGGATATTGCAGGCTTGGTTGAAGGCGCATCAAAAGGTGAAGGGTTGGGCAATCAATTTTTAACCAACATTCGTGAAACCGATGCGATTGTGCATGTGGTTCGTGCTTTTGATAACGATGATATTATCCATGTATCTGGCAAGGTATCACCATTAGACGACATTGAAATTATCAATACAGAATTAATCTTAGCAGACTTAGCCGCGGTTGAAAAACTTCACGATAGAGCGCTAAAGAATACCAAGTCGGGACAAAAAGACGGCATCCCTCTTAGAGAGTTACTAGAAAGAATTTTACCTGCGTTAGAAGAAGGAAAACCTGTTCGCGCTTTAGATTTTAATGAAGAAGAAATCAATTTGTTAAAAGGTTTTCAGTTGCTGACTATCAAGCCTGTGCTTTACACAGCTAATGTTAGTGAAGATGGTTTTAATGACAATCCACACCTAGATGTTATTCGGAAATTTGCAGATGCTGAGGGTGCAGAAGTGGTTGCAATTTGTGCGAATATTGAAGCGGATATTGCCGACATGGAAGAGGATGAAAAGCAAGAATTTTTATCTGAAATGGGTCAAGATGAAGCTGGGCTTGATCGTTTGATTAAAGCAGGTTATCACTTGCTTGGCTTGCAAACTTATTTTACTGCAGGCGTGCAAGAAGTGCGTGCTTGGACGATTAATATTGGTGATAGTGCGCCACAAGCAGCAGGGAAAATTCACGGTGACTTTGAGAAGGGTTTTATTCGTGCGGAAACGGTTGCTTTTGATGATTTTATCGAATGTAGGGGTGAAAAAGGCGCAAAGGAAGCGGGGAAATTGCGTGCAGAAGGAAAGGAATATATTATGCAAGATGGCGATGTGGTACACTTCTTATTTAATGTTTAATGCTTTAGGATAACAATCAATGATAGCAAAAAAACAAACCAAAGTATTAATTATCCTAGATGGTTGGGGGCATTCAGAAGTTGAAGAGAATAACGCTATTGCCTTAGCAAAAACGCCTGTTTGGGATAGACTTAATAATAAACACCCTAACACTCTGATTCTTACTAGCGGTAAAAAAGTTGGATTACCTGGTGAGCAAATGGGTAATTCTGAAGTAGGACATCTTAACCTTGGTGCTGGGCGTGTGGTTAAGCAGGATTTCACCCGAATTCATAATGACATTCAAGAAGGCGACTTCTTTAGAAACCCTGTCTTAAAAAATTCCCTTGAATATGCTAATGACAACAATAAAGCAGTCCACATTATGGGTTTGTTATCTGACGGTGGCGTACATTCACACGAAGAGCAAATTCACGCCATGTTGGAAATGACTAAGAAACATGATTGTAAGGAAGTCTACTTGCATATATTTTCTGATGGTCGAGACTGTGCACAAAAGAGTGCAAAAGGCTACATTCAAAAATTAGAAGAGAAAATTATTGAAGTGGGCGTGGGTGAAATTGCTAGTGTGATTGGTCGGTATTTCTCTTTGGATAGGGATAATCGCTGGGATCGCGTGCGTTCTGCTTATGAATTAATTGCCAAAGGTAAGGGCAAGTTTTTAGCGCAAAGTGCAGTTGAAGCTATTAATATGGCATATGCGCGTGGCGAAACAGATGAGTTTGTTCAGTCAAGTGTCATCAAATCGCCAACAAAAATTAATAAAGGCGATGTGATGATTTTTATGAATTATCGCGCCGACCGTGCCAGGCAAATTACTCAGGCATTAACTGATGAAAATTTTCAAGGTTTTTCGCGTGGTAATTTTGTACCCACGCAATTTATTTGCTTGACAGAATACAAAAAAGACTTTAACTTACCAGTGGCTTATCCACCTGCAAAGCTTAACAATGTGCTGGGTAAATATCTGTCTAACTTAGGCATGACACAACTTAGGATTGCTGAGACTGAAAAATATGCACATGTCACTTTCTTTTTAAATGGCGGTATTGAGCGTCCATTTTATGGAGAAGACCGCGTACTGATTCCATCGCCAGATGTAGCAACTTATGACCTGAAGCCAGAAATGAGCGCCTTTGAGTTAACGGATGATTTGGCTGAGAATATTGAAAGTCAGAAATATGATTTGATTATTTGTAACTTTGCTAATACTGATATGGTTGGGCATTCTGGGAAATTAGAGGCGACTATTAAAGCGGTTGAGGCAGTTGATAAATGCCTTGGTATCATTTATCAGTCTATATTTTCTATTGATGGAGAAATGCTAATTACTGCCGACCATGGCAACGCCGAACAAATGGTTAACCCTGAAACGGGCGAAGTGCATACCGCACATACAAATAATCCAGTGCCACTTATCTTTGTGAGTGGGCGTGAAGCAGCAATTGCCGAACCTAAAGAGGGTGCATTATCTGATGTTGCACCAACATTGCTATTAATGATGGGTGTTGAACAGCCCGATGAAATGACAGGCTCTAGTCTGCTCACATTTAAATAAATTACTTTTTAAAAACAGGAGAAAAAATGAAACAATCTAATTTTATTGCCCCGTCAATCTTGGCAGCAGACTTCGCCAAGTTGGGTGAAGAAGTTGATAATGTATTAAGCGCTGGCGCTGATATTGTGCATTTTGATGTGATGGATAATCACTATGTACCAAACTTAACAATTGGTCCATTGGTTTGTGAAGCATTACGGAATCATGGTGTAACTGCACCGATTGATGTGCATTTAATGGTTAAACCAGTAGATAGAATTATTCCTGACTTTGTTGCTGCAGGTGCATCATATATTACTTTTCACCCAGAAGCTTCTGAGCATGTTGACAGGACGCTTGGTATGATTCAAGAGGCGGGTTGTAAAGCAGGGCTGGTGTTTAATCCAGCAACACCTTTACATGTACTAGAAAATATTATGGATAAGTTAGATATGATTTTGTTAATGTCGGTCAACCCTGGTTTTGGTGGTCAATCTTTCATTCCACACACGCTAGAAAAGTGTAAGCAAGTACGACAATTGATTGATGCGAGTGGCAAGGAGATTCGCTTAGAAATGGATGGCGGTGTGAAAATTGATAATATTCGTGAAGTTGCAGTTGCAGGCGCAGATACCTTTGTTGCAGGTTCAGCCATCTTCAATACTAACGATTATAAAGCAACCATTGATGAGATGCGCGCTGAATTAGCCAAAGCTAACTAGAGCTAATTATTACTTATACCGTAAGGCTTAGGTATAATACTGCGTTTTACGATTTTTGATTTTTAAAAATCAACAGTTGAATTGGGAGTTTATTGAACGCCCAATTTATTTTAATGTATCACACAGCTTGGCATATTAGTCAGGGTGCTCTTTGAGAAAGAAGGGTTGACTAATAGAAGTTGTGGAAGGAAAAGACAAGAGGTCTTTTTAATAACCCCGGAGAAATAATATGGCAAAGACATCCATGAAGAGAATGTTAGAGGCTGGTGTTCATTTTGGTCACCGCAGTCGTTTTTGGCACCCAAAAATGGAGCGCTACATTTATGGCGCTCGTAATGGTGTGCATATCATCAACCTAGAAAAATCACTACCAATGTTTAACGATGTGCTTAATTTCGCATCAAAAACAGCAGCAGCTGGTGGCTCTATTTTGTTTGTTGGCACAAAGCGTGCAGCAAGTGACATCATGAAAGAAGAGGCAATCCGTTGTGGTATGCCATATGTGAACCACCGTTGGTTGGGTGGCATGATGACAAACTACAAAACCATCAAAGCCTCAATTAAGCGTCTAAAAGATTTAGAATTTTTAGCAGAAGAAAACTTTGCTCAATTCGGCAAAAAAGAAGCGTTAATGATGACACGCGAAATGGAAAAACTAGAGCGTAGTTTAGGCGGTATTAAAGATTTAGGCGGTATTCCCGATGTGGTGTTCGTTATTGATATCGGTCATGAGAAGAACGCCGTCAAAGAAGCACAAAAATTAAGCTTGCCACTAATCGGCATTGTGGACACTAACCACAATCCAGAAGGCATCGACTATGTGATCCCAGGTAATGACGATTCAATCAGAGCGATTGGCTTCTACGCAAGAGAAATTGCAAATGCAGTTTTAGAGGCAAAAGCTTCAATGCCAATACAACAAACTAAAAAACCAACTACCATAAAGAAAACTGTTGTTAAAGAGCCTGTGATTAAGAAAGCAGTTGTTAAAGAAGAGGCTGTTAAAGAAGAGAAAAAACCTGTTGAGAAAGAAGCGACTAAAAAACCAGTTTCTGAAAAAACAGCAAAGAAAACCAGCAAGCTCAACAAAACAGCACTAACCGCTATGAAAAAAGCAGAATTAGAGCGTTATGCACAAGAGCAAGGTGTTCAGGTTAATGCCAGCGATACTAAAGGCGTAATGATTGAGAAAATTCTTGCATAAACAATATAGATAGATTAGGAGATAGTTATGGCTATTACAGTATTAATGGTTAAAGAATTAAGAGAAAGAACAGGCGCAGGCATGATGGACTGCAAAAAAGCATTAAGTGAAACCAATGGTGATATGGAAGCAGCGATTGATTTAATGCGCACCTCAGGCGCCGCTAAGGCCGCTAAGAAGTCAGGGCGTATTGCTGCAGAAGGTTTGGTTAAAGTTAATGTTAGTACTGATGGAAAAACAGCAACTATTTTAGAGGTTAATTCTGAAACAGACTTTGTTACTAAAGGTGATGTCTTTATTGGTTTTGTTGATGCATTAGGTGAATTGGCACTTAAAACAACCCCTGCTAATATTGAAGCGTTTTTAGCGCAAACCATGGAAAATGGTGATTCATTAGAAAAGGCACGCGAAGATATCGTTGCTAGTACTGGTGAAAATGTAACCATTCGTCGTGTAGCAACTGTGAATGCAAATGATGGTGTTATCGGTGTTTATAAACACGGTGAGCGTATTGCGGTATTAAGCGTATTAGAGGGTGGTGATGAAGACTTGGCAAAAGACATTGCCATGCATATTGCAGCTTCTAAGCCAGAGTGTATTTCTGAAGATGAATTATCTGCAGATATTCTTGAAAGAGAAAAGGCGATTTTTGTAGAGCAAGCAAGAGAATCTGGCAAACCAGACAACATCATTGAGAAAATGATTGGTGGTCGCATGAAGAAATTTATCAACGAAGTCACACTTTCTGGTCAAGCTTTTGTTAAAGACCCAGATACAACAGTGGGTGCATTGGTTAAATCAAAAGGCGCCACAATCAAGTCATTTGTTCGTTTTGAAGTGGGCGAGGGCATTGAGAAAAAAGAAGAAAATTTTGCTGATGAAGTAATGGCTCAGATTAAAGGTTAATTCTTTTTGACTCGTCTTGAGATTTACTATATGATCACAGG